>JAGOEF010000035.1 GCA_017997855.1 Bacteroidales bacterium | reverse complement strand
TTTTGTATTTTTACCAAAAACAATTCTGTATGAACCACATCAGCTTTAATCTAATTGGAATATTTGTAAACGATTTACGCACAATGGTTGATTTCTATCATCGGGTAATAGGTATTGATATTGAATGGGATGGGGAAGGGCCTTATGCCGAATTCAAACACGAAGGAGTCCGGTTTGCCATGTACGAACGCCGCATGTTGCCGGATTTACTCGGCCTCACTCCATCGTTTCCACAGGGAATCAACGGTAGCTTCGAGCTTGCTGTAAACGTGGGAGCAACCGAAAATGTGGATGCCTTCTACAAAAAAGCCACTGCTATGGGCAGCAAAGTAATATATGGTCCACGCAACGAAGCCTGGAAAATGCGTTCAGCCATGATAGCCGATCCCGAGGGGAATCTCATCGAAATTGCTTCCGATTTCTGGGAATAAGAACTTGCAAAACATCTGTCGTACAACAATATATAGAATTGGTTTTTTAATTACATTGCATTCGCAATAACCCGAATCTATATGTCAGACCATCACCTTCATCAGGCTGAAGACATCAACAAACTGATGCAGCAGACCAAGGAGCGGCTTAAAGAGCTTGCCTGTATCAATCAGACTACGGCCATAATAAAAGCGGGAAAATCGATTGACGAAACCTTGCAGCAAATTGCCGATATTATGCCTGCCGCATGGCAATACCCGGAATTTACATGCGCCCGCATTGTTTTCGATATGAACGAGTATCGCACCAAAGATTTCTCAGCTAGCAACTGGCAACTCACTCAGCTTTTCACTACCATCGACAATAAATCGGGTAGGGTAGAAGTGTACTATTCCAAGGAATTTGTTACCATCGACGAAGGCCCGTTCATGTTCGAAGAACGCCAGCTGATTAACAATCTGGCAGCCATGATTGCCGGTTACCTGAACAGTATCACTGCCTTGCGAATAATAAGAAGTACCGGTGAACACGAGGTGTTTGGTGATGCAGAGAGCCTTAAAACCAGTCATCGAAAACTACTTCATAAGTTTTTGAACGAAAATAACTATTCGCGCGATTTGTATCACGACCTGATGCCATTCAAGGTTAAAGAAATATTGCTTGTTGGAACCCTTTACGATGCATATTCGATCGAACGCGAAGGGCGTTTTGCCGACTATGTGCTGGGCGAATACCGCCAGTTGAATCTCACATTTACCCCTCGTATTACCGGAGCTTCAACTCCTGAAGAAGTATATACCCAAATTCAGTCGAAACACTACGATCTTGTGATTTTCTTTATTGGAATTGAAAAGAAAATCCCAATTGAAATAAGTCAGAAAATTAAAGAAAAATATCCTTACATACCCGTATTTTTCCTGCTGAACAATAACAGCGACATAGCCTATTACGACGAAAATAAACCGGAAAGTGTTGACCGCATTTTTGTTTGGAACGGTGAATCGAGTGTGTTTTTTGCAATGATTAAAAACATCGAAGATAAAATCAATGTAAAGAACGACACACGCGTTGGCCTGGTGAGGGTAATACTCGTTGTAGAAGATTCAGCAAAATTTTATTCCAAGTTGTTGCCTCTTTTATATAAGGTGGTAATGGAACAAACCAAGAGTATTATTGATGATGTAAAGGCTGATGAGTTGTATAAAATACTTAGACTCAGGGCTCGTCCTAAAATATTGCTGGCAAACGACTACGAGGAGGCTATTTCGGTGATAGAACCGTATAAAGATTACCTGCAGTGTGTTATTACTGATCTGAAATACAAAAAAGATGGCAAGGTAAACGATAACGCCGGCTACGAACTAATGAACTACATAAAAAGCAATCTGCTTGATCTGCCGGTCTGTATTCAGTCGTCCGAAATCGAAAGTTCCTTTCAGCGAAGCCACGCTTGCATCAACAAGAACTCCGATAATTACGAAAATCAAATAGTTACATTTATTAATTTCTTTGTTGGATTTGGAAACTTTGTCTTCCGCGATAAAGATGGACAACAGTTGGCTGTGGCTCGCAACCTTAAAGAATTTGAAAGTTATATTCAGGTAATTTCAGACGAATCGTTGATTTATCACGCCAGGAGAAACCATTTTTCGATGTGGCTTATGGCCCGCGGTGAGATTAATCTGGCCCGATTGCTAAATCCCTATAAGCTTGAAGATTTCAGAACTGTGGTCGACCTGCGTAAGTTTTTATTGCTCCAGATTAACGAGTTCCGCGACGAATCGCAGCGAGGCAGGCTTCTTCCATTCGACGAGTCGGTACTGGTCGATGAACGCAACGTTGCCCATATAGGGCAGGGAGCCCTGGGTGGAAAAGGCAGGGGTCTTGCCTTTGTAAATACATTAATCTACAATTTCGATTTCGATACCCTGGTCGAAAATATAAATATTAAAACTCCACGTACAGTTATTATTTGCGTTGATGTGTTCGACGATTTTATGGAAGAAAATAATCTGAAAGAGTTTTATACGCAAAGCATCAGCTTCGAAGAATTGCGCCGGGTATTTAAAGAAGCGCGCCTGCCCCGATATCTGGTGCGTCAGTTGAAAATAATCCTGAAACACTTTACGAAACCTCTTGCGGTGCGGTCATCGAGTCTTCTCGAAGATTCTCTTTATCAACCGTTTAGTGGAATTTTCGAAACCTATCTGATTCCCAACAATCATGAAGATGTAGATATAAGGCTCGAGCAATGTATGGATGCCATAAAAATGGTTTATGCTTCACTGTTTTCCGATATGTCGCGTGGTTATATCGAGGCAGTAAACTACAAACTCGAAGAAGAAAAAATGGGTATTGTGCTGCAGGAAGTGGTAGGAAACCGCTTCAAAGATGTATACTATCCCCATATCAGTGGCGTTGGTCAATCGTTTAATTACTATCCGGTAGCCTATATGCAGCCCGAAGATGGTTTTTCGGTAATGGCAGTTGGACTGGGCAGATATGTTGTTGAAGGCGAAAAAGCGTATCGCTATTGTCCGAAATATCCACGCATCGACATTAACAGCCTGAAAGATCAGTACAAAGATTCTCAAGTGCATTTTTATGCTGTTGACCTGAAAAAGAAAAAAATCGATATCCTCGAAGGCGAAGAAGCCGGACTGATTAAACTTGATATTGATGACGCCGAAAGGCATGGAGCGCTAAAGCACTGCGCCTCGGTATATGATATCGATAACGAACGGATCATTCCCGGACTTGATGCCGACGGACCCCGGATTATCAATTTTGCCAATATCCTGAAGTTTAATTATTCGCCCATTCCCGAAACCGTCGATAAAATACTGGAGATTGTAAAAGAGGCCATGGGAACACCCGTCGAAATAGAGTATGCAATTGATTTGAACAAGGATGAATACGGAAAAACCAATTTTTACCTCCTTCAAATAAAACCACTTATTGGCAATGCAAGTGATTACGAAATTGATGAGTCAAAAATAGATCGGTCACACCTGATCCTGCGTTCGGTAAAAGCCATGGGCAATGGAGTTATCGAAAATATCAGCGACATTATTTATATCGACTTAAACCATTTCGACAAATCGAAAACCGAAACCATGGCCAGCGAAATATCGCAACTCAATGATATTATGAAAGCCGAAGACCGCAAATACATTCTTATCGGTCCAGGTCGCTGGGGTACACGCGACAAATGGATTGGCGTTCCGGTTGTATGGCCACAAATTTCAAATGCAAAAGTAATTGTTGAATTGGGCTTCGAGGGTTTCCCGTTGGATCCTTCGTCGGGTTCCCATTTCTTTCATAATGTTACTTCGATGAATGTCGGGTATATGAGCATACCCACAACCAACAGCGAACAATTCATCGATTGGGAAAAAATTAACGGACTGGAAGTAGTTAGACGTACACAGTTTTTTGTTCATGCACGTTCACCACAGCCTTTAATTGTAAAAATGGATGGTAAAAATCGAATTTCGTTGATTATTAATCAATAAAACTCAGATCAACGTAATTTTATAGTGTTCGGTTTTTGCCGTTTGGGAACCAATCACACAAATACCCATCTGCCTCAAATCGAGCGAAACAGCCACCGAACTATGTTTTTTAATTTGGTTCCACGCCCTTCTCATTCCATCCGACCAGGAGATATCATCGAAAACCAGTACAGCCGATTCGCTTAAAAATGGAAGTATGGTTTCGAAATATTGCAGGGTGGCTTTTTCGTCGTGATGACCATCAATAAATGCATAATCTACTGTATGCAACTGATTGAGTACCTGGGCAAATGTATCGCTGAAACGTCCGCACACAACCTGCACGTTGTCGTATCCGGTTAAACTAAGGTTTTCAGCAGAAAGTTCTGCCAATTCCGGCGATCCCTCAAGGCTAACAAGTTGTCCAAATTCGTTAATTTTGAGTGCAGCAGCCTGCATCATGGCTGAAATACCAAGACAGGTTCCAAGTTCCACGCAATTAGAGGGTTTGGACTTTATGATGATTTTATACAATATCAAGGCCCAGAACGCCGGCTTACTGGCACTCCGGCAAACACTACCCACTACACGGGAATCGCTCACTCCATTATACATTTCTTCGTCACTCCGGCTGCTTTTTGAATCTCCCGCCCCATAATCAATTACGTTGATGGTTTTGGCAGAGGTCTCCAAATTTTTTCGAAAATTTTCGATTGCATCTATGCGTTGCTTTTCATCGCAGCCCGGTTTAAACCACAAACTTTCGCTTACAGCTTCAGCCAACCAGCGTGCATTTCCACCCCTGATCTTCATTTTACGGCGCTCCGGCCACGAAATAAGCGCCAATACATAGCGAAGTATTACACGAACAATGGCCTTAATCTTATTCATACGATTATTTAAGTTCAAAAGCTTCAACCGATAAAACATAATTCTGGATCACACCAATATCTTCGGCATACCGTGCACCATTAAATCCGGAAAACATGGAATACTCTACTGAATCAGCATATTGCGCTGTTAATTCCGTTGCGATGGGGAAAAACGACCAGTGCCATTGTTCTTCGTGATAACCTGTACTTCGTGTAACTCCCAGCTTACCGTATGGCTGATAAAATCCATACCGCCTGGCATTATCAGTTAACCATTGATAGGTTTTTGTACCTTGCGCCGATTGCCACCACGTCAAACTCAAACTACACACATCAACCTCGGTACCCCAGTGATGGCGCGAAGTTCCGGGCATTGATAGATAACGCAAAATATTTTCTACCAACGTCCTGTCGTCAGCAAACCTTGAACGGTAACGACCCCAGGCAGCGTTCCATAATTGTTTTTGAACATCGTAACTGCGATACGCCGAAATTACCGTAAGAACAACACCTTCTTTCTTCGCTTGTTTATACATCACCAAAAACGAATCGGCAGCCTGTTTCTGCATGTATTGCGGTCCGTAACTAATCGCCCATGAAGGAAGTTTCGTAAAGCTTGTATCGCTTTCCACCGAAGAACGCCCCATCAAAAATAAGGTGGTACGCGGCTGAAATCGAGCTCCGCCGGTATTATTGCTTTCGTGCATCCATTCTGCATCACCGGAGAAACAGCAAATCAAAAAATATACAATCAGGTAAACCATGGGCTAAAGCATTTCAAGAGCTTTGACTACAATATTGGCAGCGCTGAGTCCATATTTCTCCATCAGAACAAGCGGATCACCCGATTCACCAAAACAATCGGGCATAGCCACCATGCGCACGGGTACCGGATGAAACTGGCAAATTACTTCTGCAACAGCACTACCCAATCCACCAAATATCTGATGCTCTTCGGCGGTAACCAGCTTACCCGTCTCGCGTGCACAAGCAATAATTAACTCAGTGTCGATGGGCTTGATGGTATGAATATTCACAACCCGGGCACTTATACCCTTACCCGAAAGTATCTCGGCAGCCAAAAGACATTCCCAGGTAAGATGGCCGGTACCAATCAGACTGATGTCGCTTCCATCGCGTAGAATCTGCCCTTTTCCAACCCTAAACTCCTGATTTACATCCGTAAAATCAGGCATCGCCTCGCGGCCAAAACGAATATAAGCCGGACCTTTCCATTGTTCAACGGCCGCTATGGTGGCCAACCGCGTCTGGGTAGCATCGCAGGGTGATAGCACCAGCATACCGGGCAAAGCCCGCATCACGGCCAGATCTTCGAGTGCCTGATGGGTAGCACCATCGGGGCCTACGGATATTCCGGCGTGGGCTCCTCCTATTTTTACAGGTAAATTGTTGTAGCACACCGAAACGCGTATTTGGTCGGCACAACGCATCGATGCAAAAACCCCATAGGTGCTAAAAAATGGGATTTTTTCGCTCAGGGCTAAGCCGGCCGCAACTGCGGCAATGTTTTGCTCAGCAATACCAAACGAAAAAAAGCGTTCGGGAAATGCTTCTTTGAAAAGATTCATCCCCACCGAAGTGGTAATATCGGCACCCAGACATAAAACATTGGGATACTTATGACCCAGTTCGACCAAACCCTGACCAAAGCCAAGTTTTGTGGGTATCCTGTCGCGACAGTCCATTCTTTTTTGTGGTAAAGATATGAAATTAAAGTGCATCGAAATGCAAAAACGCGTGTATTAGATGATTTGAAAAGCTTAACGAATGCTATTTAGTCTTTCTGATCGTCGGCAAACCATTCGGCAAAGGAGTTGGCAGTTTCGTAAAGCTTCAGGGAAAACAGCTGTACATAATCGGGTAATGCCTGTTTAAGAATCTCGGCAAAGTGCACTATCATATTCTCGCAGGTGGGCTGATAATCAACTACGTGAATACGGTTGAACAACGCTTGGTTGGTTGATAGTCCGGTCAGGTTTTCACGATAGCTTACCACCAGCGAATGGTCGTAAACATCTACGATAAGCTCTTTTACAATTTTTTTGAAATCAGAAAAATCGATTACCATACCGAGTTTTACATTTTTATCATCGGTTATTGGTGTACCCATTACGGTAACATCCAATTTATAGGAATGTCCGTGCACAGTTCGACACAATCCGTCGTAGCCATACAAGGCATGCGCCATTTCGAAATCAAATTTTTTTGTTACCCTAACACGTGCCATGTTGTTTTTTTTATCAAAACAAAAGAAATCAAATAATTGTTTAATTGTATCGATAATTGAAACATAAGTTATAATTTAGTTGCGATTTTTGTTTTTATGGACAAACTCGGCCAAATTACCGGCATTATTAAAAACGATTTGGATGTTTTCGGCAAGCGTATGAAAACCTATACGCATACCGAGAACGCTTACGTTTCGGATATGCTCAATTACATTCTCAGCAGTAAGGGCAAGTTAATCAGGCCGTTATTAGTCTATCTTTCGGCGCGTATGTTTGGTGAACCCACTGAATCAACCCATTCGGGAGCTGTGCTCATGGAGCTGATTCATTCGTCCACCCTGGTTCACGACGACGTGGTTGATGAAGCCTTGCTGCGACGTGGAAAAGCATCGGCCAATGCAATCTGGGAAAATAAACGGGCCGTGCTTATTGGAGATTATATGTTTGCCAATGCCATGTATATCGCCACACAAAAAGGCGAACATAAATTGTTTGACCTGATTTCACCCACCATCATGAAAATGAGCCTGGGAGAACTCATGCAACTGGATATAGCCCGTAAAAGCAATTTCGATGAGGCTGAATATTTCGAAGTTATCGAAAATAAAACCGCTTCGCTGATAGCTACCTGTTGCGAAGTGGGTGCTTATTCAGCCGGAGCATCGGCCGACCAGCAACACAGCATGCGCACACTGGGCATGTTGTGCGGTATGGCCTTTCAAATAAAAGACGACATTCTCGATTATTCATCTCAGGATATCACCGGTAAAATAGCCGGCAATGACATCCTTGAGCGGAAAGTTACCCTTCCGCTGATCGGGGCTTTAAAAAATTCTGATCCGCGAAGTGCCGAAAATGTACTGCAATACTGGAAAAATGGCAAAGACAATAAATACTTGCTGTCGCTGGTTTCGAAATTTGTACTTGACAATCAGGGTATTAATTATGCCTCAGAAATTATGCTTGAATACCATAACCAGGCGCTTCAGCAGCTGGACGGTTTGAACAATAACAAAGCCGGAGAAGCCATGCAGCAGTTACTGGATTTTGTGGTAGAACGAAAGAAATAAACCGGCTTCATTATTAAACAGCAATTATGTCGCACACCGGAGAATTAGCCGCTTTGGCAGCTGCCATGTTTTGGACAGTAACAGCACTGGCTTTTGAAGCGGCTTCGAAACGGATTGGCTCGCTGCAGGTAAACCTCCTGCGACTGTGCATGGCATTTTTACTGTTTGGATTACTGGCATTATTTCGCACCGGAAATTTCTTTCCCGAAGGTGCATCGGCACATAATTGGTTTTGGTTATCTCTATCAGGACTTATCGGTTTTGTGATTGGTGATTTGTTTCTATTTCAGGCCTATGTGGTTGTAGGAGCCCGAATTTCGATGCTGATTATGTCGCTGGCTCCACCCATGGCTGCCTTTACCGGTTGGCTTGTTCTGGGAGAAACCTTGTCGTGGCTGGCACTACTGGGAATGACCCTTACCCTTACAGGTATCAGTATGGTAATACTGGTAAAACGAGATACAAAAACCTCATCGGAAGAGCCCCAAAAAAAAGGTCTTAAATTGCGCTATCCATTGTATGGACTGCTGTTGGCATTTGGTGGTGCCGCCGGGCAAGCCACCGGATTGGTACTTAGTAAATATGGTATGAGCAATTACGATGTGTTCTCGGCAACACAAATCAGGGTAATTACCGGAGCAAGCGGATTTTTTCTGATTTTTCTTTTTATGAACCGTTGGAAGAAGTTGTTCGCTGCATTCTCGAACCGAAAAGCCATGGGCGCTTTAAGTCTGGGTGCATTGTTTGGTCCGTTTCTCGGTGTCAGCGCTTCGCTTTTTGCGGTAAAATATGCCTCTACCGGTGTGGCTTCCAGTATTATGTCGATAGTACCCATTATGATAATACCTCCCGCAGTGCTGCTTTTTAAAGAAAAAATCGGATTCCGCGAAGTGCTGGGTGCCTGCCTGGCCATCACAGGAGTTATTTTATTTTTCATCTGAGAAAAATTCTCCAAAAAAACTTAAAAAATAAGTGGTTGAACGTGTGGAATTAATTTCTGCCATGCATCTATACTTAAAATTTAAATTGTTGCGTTATATCAGTAACCACCTTAAAAACACAGCGCTATGAAAACCAAAAAAACACCCAGGGCCGATCTCGAAAAGAAAAAAATACTTTTTCTTGAGATTGGATTCGTAATTACACTTTGTGTAGTTCTCTACAGTTTCGAATGGGGTACTTCGGAAACCTCACAGTTTACGGTAACAACGGGCTATATCGAACCCGATACTGAAATAATTGACATTACCCGACCTGAGCCACCCAAACCTGAAGTTAAACTTCCAGAACCACAGCCGGTAGCTCCCATAATCAATATAGTGGAAGACGATGACCCCGACGATGACCTCAGTAATTTAGACAACCCGGAAGATGACGATCCTGTTGACCCAATCATTCATAATTTCACTAACGAAGATCCTCCCGAAACTACCGAAATAATTCCGTGGAGTAATGTTGAAGTAAAACCCTCTTTCATTGGTGGTGAAGCTGCTATGTTGAAGTTCATTGCAGAAAACACTGTGTATCCTTTACCAGCAAAAGATAATGGAATTCAGGGAACCGTTTATGTTAGTTTTGTTATTGGAGCTGATGGAAAAGTCAACTCAGTGAGTATAGCACGTGGAGTCCACAGTTCGCTCGACAATGAAGCACTTCGGGTGGTAGCCATGCTGCCAAGGTGGAACCCTGGAAAACAACGCGAAATTCCGGTATCAGTAAGTTACATTATACCGATTAAGTTCGTTCTTTATTAAGCCAATTCGAAAGTTATTAACAATGAAAACTTCAATAAATATAATATTTGCAAGGAAAGTACGATATTATGTTAAAAATATTTTGAAGTGTTCAATTTTAAATTGTAATTTTACACACTTAAATTTTTAAAACAATGCAAGTAAAGAAATCTCCCAAAGCCGACCTTGAAAAACGCAAAATGATGTTTTTGCAGTTGGGTCTGGTAGTTGCGCTGGGTATAATGCTCGCAGCCTTCGAGTGGAACGACAGCGAAAAATCAGCAAGTACACTGGGCGACCTGTCGGTTGAAGACGTGATGGAAGAAGAAATCGAAAACACTTTCCGTGAAGAAAAACCACCCGAACCCGAGCCTGAACCTGAACAAGTACAGGAAGTAGTCGAAGAGCTGAATATCGTGGAAAACGACGTAGAAGTTGACGATGACTTCGATTTTGACTCAGAATCGAACGAAAAAGATAAAACCGATACAAATATTAAAGACTTTGGCAGTCACGAAGAAGTGGAAGAAGTTGAACCCATTTCGTTTGCTGTTGTTGAAGAAAAACCTACTTATCCGGGTGGCGAAGGTGAATTGTTGAGATTCATTGCCGAAAACACCAAGTACCCCGAAATTGCTAAAGAAAATGGTATTCAGGGTCGTGTATTTGTTCAGTTCGTAATCGCAGCCGATGGTAGTGTAGTCAAAGTTACTCTGGCTCGCGGAGTTGATCAGTATCTCGATACTGAAGCCCTAAGGGTAGTGAAAATGCTGCCGAAATGGACTCCCGGAAAACAACGCGGAAAACCGGTACCGGTAACCTATGTTATTCCGATTAATTTCAAACTTTCTTAATCACTAAAGCAAGATACGGAAACCCCGATACGAGAATTGTCAGGGTTTTTTATTACCAATGAGTATCGAAAACACATTCAACAACAAAGCCGTTCTGGTAGCCTGGTACGGCCAGGATCAATCGCGCGAAAAGACATACGAGTACCTCGATGAACTCAGATTTCTGGCCGAAACGGCAGGCATCGAAACTACCAGAGTTTTTACACAGAAACTTGAGAAACCCAGTTCAACTTACTATATTGGCAAAGGAAAACTCGAAGAAATTAAAAACTACGTACTCGAAAACCGGATTGGGTTTGCCATTTTTGATGATGAACTGAGTCCAACCCAACTTCGGAATATCGAAAATTCCATCGAAGTACGCGTACTCGACCGCACCCATTTAATTCTCGATATTTTTGCTATGCGCGCCAAAACCTCATATGCAAAAACTCAGGTAGAACTTGCTCAGTACCAGTATTTACTTCCCCGATTAACCCGTCTTTGGACTCACCTGGAGCGTCAGCGGGGAGGTATCGGACTGCGAGGACCCGGTGAAACCGAAATAGAAACCGACCGAAGGGTAATTCGCGACCGCATTGCATACCTAAAAGAAGAACTC
>JAGOEF010000363.1 GCA_017997855.1 Bacteroidales bacterium | reverse complement strand
GGACTTATTTAAAATGGCCGGCATGGAATTGCCCGAATATCTGAAAGGCAAAACTCAGTCGGAACAATACAGCGAATACAAACCTGCCGAAGAAGTGAGCGAAGAAAAAGGGAAGAAGAAATAATTCCGTCGGTTAAAAACGGTCAGGCTTGCTCATCGGGCAATCCTGACCGTTTTTCATGCAATGTTGTCATTAACTGAATTTAAATCAAGCACCAAATCTAATTTTAACATTTATCATTGAGCACACAAGATTTTAAGATTATAGACCTTAGCCCCGAAAACATTGCAGAATATGGTGTGTGCGGCTACAAAGACGTTACGAAACACCTTGAATTGCGTCGCAAAATAGAATGGTTCAAGCGGTATTATCCGCTGGGCTTGCGAATTAAGGCCATTATTACAGATAAAGGTGGATATCAGGGCATGATTGAATATATTCCGGGTGAGTTTGCCCACCGACCAGTAAGCGCCACAGGGTATCTGTTTATTCATTGCTTGTTTGTAGGGTTTCGCAACGAATATAAAGATAAAGGCTATGCTTCGAAACTGATAGATATTTGCATTGAAGAAGCACAGCAATCAACCATGCATGGGGTAGCGGTGGTAACCCGCAAAGGGTCGTTTATGGCCGACAACCGTATTTTTCTTAAGAAAGGCTTCATATGTTGCGATAAGGCCAAACCCGATTTCGAACTGATGGTACTCAAAACAAATCCTTCGGCGCCAGATCCGAAGTTTTGCATTACAACATTAAGGGATTATCATCAGGGTCTGACTATAATCAGGTCGCCCCAATGTCCCTATTCGGTTAAAAACGTGGAAGCAATCATTAAAACGGCTGAAAAAATGAAAATAGCTGTTAGGCTGATTGAGGCTGATGAACACTCAAAAGTACAGGAATCTCCATGCGCTTTCGGATGCTTTTGCATACTCTATAATGGAAAGATACTAAGCCAACACCCCATAAGCAATACGAGGTTCGAGAATATTATGAAAAATGAACTTAAATAAGCATTGTGCCCGGACTCTTGCCGGACAAATGAGATAAGAATCGAAATGTGTAATCAAATAATCATTTGATTATTTAATCACTACATCAGCATAAGCTTCTTTCAGGTAGGCAGCTACTTCGTTTTCGAGGGTTCGCATTCTTGGCTGGAATGCTGCCATATACACGATGATGGGAACCAGAGCACCCAGCAGCACAACGGCGAGCACGAACAGCATGGTACCACCCAGGGTTGGAAAATTACCAACCACCATGATATTCTTTTTCCGGATCATCACATTGGTTCCGATGCTGCCTGATTTGGCAACAATAAGAAAAGCTTTGCTACGGGTTGTAACTTTGTATTCGGGAAAACGGGCTGTTAGTTTTTCTCTCACATCTTCCCATTTCACTGAATCGGGTTTGATACTAATTTTCATATTGTTGAGATTTGTTAATCCTCAAAAATACAAATTAAAATAACAAAATGCTAGTTTGATTTTCGTTTTGAGTTCGGTCCGGTGCGGATTGGCAGGCTCATCATTACATTCATCTTAATAGGTTTTCCCTGAGCCAGTGCGGGGAGAAACTTCAGTGTTTTAAATACACGCAGCAACTCTTCATCAACCCCGTAACCAATTTTGCTGAGCAGGATAATGCCGCTAACTGTGCTATCAGGGTTCACATCAAAACTCAGCATTACTTCAGCATCGATTTTCTGTTCGATGGCAGCATCAGTGAATTCCATCATTTTCCAGATATCACCTATAAGTTTGGTCGTACCTCCCGGATATGATGCCTCACGGCTGTAGTTGATGTCCATATTCTGCGGGTCGTCGTATTCATTTTGTGAATAAAGACCGGTTGCAGTCATCAGAATAATGAATAATAATGTAATTTTGCGCATTGTTTTTTTGATTGATAACGGTGTGTAAAAATAACAAATAATCTGCCATTTTGTTTTATCCGGAGAATTTTGAACATAAAACAGGATTTTTAAAAATCAGGGAGATGCTTGCGGTACGCTGTAAGGGAAAATTAGCGGCTGAAGCATGTACTGCCTTCGTTATGCAAACTGATGTTGCCATCGTAAGACGTTTGCTGGCAGAGGTCGACGAGATGCGAACCATCAACCTGTTGAAAAACGATTTCCCTGTTTCGGAATACGAGGACATTTCATACATATTGTCGGCACTTGGCGTTGATGGCATGATTCCCGAAGCGGAAGATTTTGTGGCACTCGTTTCTATACTCAACCACTCGAAAAACCTGCTGGGATTTTTCCGGCGCAGTGACCCCGAAGCCTGGCCCAATCTGAAAAAGCATACCGAAGGAATCGTTTTCCCGCAATATGTTTTCGAAAGGCTTGATGCGACGTTTGGGCGCAATGGCAAGATAAAAGACCGGGCATCGAAAACCCTTGCCGGGATTAGAACATCGTTGACATCGAACAAACAAAGTATCTCGAAAAAACTTTCGGGAATGCTCGACACATTCCACCGTGAGGGATGGCTTAGTGCCGATTTATCGGCCACACTTGTCAATGGTCGTAC
>JAGOEF010000034.1 GCA_017997855.1 Bacteroidales bacterium | reverse complement strand
GTTTATTGGTGGAGGAGAAGAAAGCTATGGTTATCTGGCCGGAGATTTTGTTCGCGATAAAGATGCAGTAATTGCCTGTGCGTTATTGGCTGAAGCTACAGCCTGGGCAAAACAAAACGGAAAAACGCTGACCCGTTTGCTCCGCGAAATTTGTATGGAATATGGTTTTTACAAAGAAAGAATGATTTCGCTGACAAAGAAAGGGAAATCAGGTGCCGAAGAAATTTCGCAGATGATGGAGAAATTCCGGCATCAGCCCCCTGAATCGATAGCAGGAATCGACGTTACAGTGATTCATGATTATGAAAAACAGGTTAGTTTCGATATGATCAGTCAACTGCGCTATTCAATAAATCTGCCCAAGTCGGATGTGTTGCAATTTGAACTTAAAAACGGGTCGAAAATCACCGTACGTCCTTCGGGAACCGAGCCAAAAATCAAGTTTTATTTCAGCGTAAAGGGCATATTACAACACATAGATGATTACGAAAATACCGATCGTGTGCTGAATGAACTCATCGAAACAATGAAAAACGAAATTTTCGGAATATGAAAAGCTATCGTAAAGAACTCTGGTTCTCGACCGAAAGCCGGCGAAAATTGGTTAATATTACCCCTGAGGTGACAAAATGCCTGCACGAAAGTGGCATCAGCGAAGGCTTATGTTTGGTTAATGCCATGCATATAACCGCCAGTGTTTTTATAAACGATGATGAAGCGGGACTGCATCACGATTATGAAATATGGCTCGAAAAGCTGGCTCCCGAAAAACCGCATTCGCAGTATCGTCACAATGGGTTCGAAGATAATGCCGATGCACACCTGAAACGGACTGTGATGGGCCGCGAGGTGGTTGTGGCTGTCACCAACGGGAAACTCGATTTCGGACCCTGGGAACAAATATTTTATGGCGAATTCGACGGAATGCGTAAGAAACGTGTGTTGGTGAAAATAATCGGAGAATAATCGAATTCCAACTACTTTTTTGTGTCGAGATATTGCAGGTATCTGACAATATCAACAGGTTTAACATCTTTGGCGACAATCCGTTTTTGGCTGTCTAATATAAACAGACGCGGGGTTCGGTTGGTTCCGTAATACTTATAAAACTCGCATACTCCATCCGGGTCCCATGCATTTATCCAATACAGTTTGTTATCAGTAATATATTTTTCCCATTCACTTTTGTTGCGTTGAATATTGATAGCGATAAGTTCGGACCCCATTTTACGGATTTCTTCATATTTTGAATGTAACACGGGAGTCAGTTCATCGCACAAACTGCAGCCTGGTTCCCAAAACCATAATATCAGATACTTTGTACTTATCTCATTTGTATTGATATAATCGCCGTCGAGTTTCTTTAGTTTCAGGTTTTGAGCCTGCATGCCGAGCAAATTATACTGCATTTCGTCGCGCCGTTCTTTAATGAGGCTTACTGCCTTGTCGTCAGCCCAAGTCAGCTTTTTGTTGATAAAATAGTTATCTGCCAGATACACAAATACAGCATCCATTCCAATAACTGAAGGTGTTTCGTAGTGATCGACGAGATAGCTGACAATATATTTTTCAAACTCAATGTTCGCAGATGCTTTGGTTATCAGGGCATCTACATCTTTATACACATTTTCGATGCTATCAACCCGTGTGCTTAGAAAAAATTTACAATACTCCTGCAACATGCGGTGAAAAATGAATTCAGGGGTACGCAGCAGCCTCTCATCGGTGAAATCAACAGCATCAAAATAATGGTCTTTGTAATAGTAATAATATTTCGCCGGGTCTTCGGTCTGCCACTGCAGTACATAAGTTGGAAATTCCGGAGGTAACATCAGATCGAGAATTTTCGACAGATAACTATTTCCGGCAATGCTTTTATAATATTTATATACGATAATTCGCCGGTTTTTCAGGCTGTCCTCTTCACGCTTAATATCTTCCGGCATTGCCTGACCTGAGTTTTTGAAGTATTGCTTTTTAATATCGAGTTGTGATGAAGCCATATTAATTGAGGCAATATCGCGTTGTAAATCAAAGAATAAATCGGGTTTATCGGTACCACTCATCTTTAAATCCGCTACCAGATTGTTTAAGTTAGTCGTCATCGAAAACTGCTGATCATCAAGCAATAAAAAATCAAAACGGGTTTTTGGAGGAATTACTATAAAATATACTCCCTGGGGTAAAGTTGATTTACCCTCGAACACGGCGTAGCCTTTATCATTGGTTTGTACCGTATCGATTACAAGAAATTCCGGACCATAATGTGCCCCAAGGTATAACAAACCTCCCGGGTGTCCGGACACCGTAACCTCGATACGGTATGCAAAAACCGATGTTAATCCGCTAAATACTATAAAGACGAAAACCAGGAAGGTTTTTACCGTTCGAAATGGTTTCATTGCTAAAATTGTTATGGTTTACCCATCTTCTCCTTCCGTTGTTTATCGAACCTGATAAAGTCAGCCAGATTTTCGATGTTGATTCGTTTGGCGACGATGCGTTTATCCTTATCGAGAACGAAAACTACCGGCGTTGAATAGATGTCGTAGAAGTTGCGGAAGTTTGAATGAGGATATGGTCCGTCCCAGACATTATACCAACCATTTGTAATCAGGTCTTTTTCGTTGATAAAATCAATCCATTTATCCTTTTCATATTGGGTATAAACTAAAAATACTTTTACGCCCATCGTTGAGAGTGTATCCTTAAATTTTGAATATAATTCGGGAACTTCCTTTTTGCAATGCCCGCAATCGGGTTCAAAAAATACCAAAATGGTGTATTCGGCTTCTACGGCATGCAGCGACATAAATGTTCCATCGTGGCACTCCATTTTTTTCAGGTCAGGAGCGATATTCCCGATAATATTTGGTGAAATCTTTACTACCCTTTCGGTAAGTTTAGCCATAAAAGTACTATCACCCCAATATGTTTTCCCGCTAAGGTACCATTGTTCGGCAATATGAACAAAAACTTCGTCGAACCCCATAATTTTAGAGGTCTCAAAATAATTGAGTAAATGGGCGGCAACAAAACGAAACATCAGAGAATCGCCCTGGTAAGCCATTTGTATTACACGGTCTGATTCCACTTTCATTGAATCGGGGGATGGAATTACCACTTTTTCGAAAAAATAATTGAGTTTTCCCTGAAAAATCGGAGTACGCAGCAGGCCATCTTCTTTGAAATCGATATTATCGAAATAGTGTTGTTTATAATATCGCCACTGAAAAGTACTGTCAGTAATATTCCCCTTATCGTCGCGGGGCGGTTCGGGCACATCAACTTCAACCATTGAATTCAGCACCTTTGCCCAAAAAGTCTGTTTATTGTTTTTAATCATATTCAAAATATACTCATGCCTTTCGGTGTTAACCGCAGCAATTCTGTCATTAATATTTTTAACAGAATCCGGATTGTCGGTATATTTAGTCTTTGCATCATTCAGTGCCATGTGTTTTGCCTGAAGCTCGCTCATCTTTCGCTGATAATCGTTGAATAGCTTGTTTTCGAGTGAGCCTTTCACTTTCATATTAGTAACCAGGTTTGCCACATCGGTTTCAACCGAAAACTTCTGCTCGTTTCCCACGATGATTTCGAAATAGGTCATGTTCTGACTC
This sequence comes from Bacteroidales bacterium, assembly GCA_017997855.1. The sequence continues at coordinate 7,780 of JAGOEF010000034.1, read as the reverse complement.
GGCATAACGACAATGTAAATGCCCTTCTTTAATGCCTCTGCCCCTGAAAAAGTGCAGTTCCCTTTCGAATCGACCTTTGATGTGTCGACAACATATTTTTTATCGCCGAAATGATGTCCGAGGTACATCACCGTGTCGGCAACACCATTTACTTTCACTTTAATTTCGTAACCCTGGGCCACAACCGAGCCCACGAAAACAATACAAGCAAAAATCAAAACAACAATCTTATTCATAACTTACAATTGCTTTAAAGTGTAAAAACCCATGACGTTAAAATAACAAAAAAGATAGCTAAAAGTCTGTTAAAATTTTTCAAAATTTATGCCATTAAAAATTATCGTACCAACTTCGTTTTTTTGTCAGTTTCAGATCTTGCAACATCGCTGATTTCACATTAATCTGAAAGGAATATTGCTTGTAGGTGCCAAAAGGAACAAGGTTCAGGCTGGCTTCCCAACAGTGTAAATCGCGGTAAATATTAATTGAAGTATACGTAACTTTGTTGGCCACAAAATCCCAACCTGTTGTCACGGCAATTTTCCACTTTCCGGTAATATTGATGTCGCCTGTTATCTGCAGACTTTGGGTAATTTTGCTTTCGAAATAGGGTTTTGCATACCAGAAATTATAACTTACCCTTAGGTTCCAGGGCATACTAAAGTCAACATAATTGTCGGGATAACCATATAATTGCGAAGTAGCTTCCTTTTTCTCAGTACCCTTTTTGGTTGAATTCAAATTTAACCCGACACTGACATTGGCACTGGTCAGGCGAATAATGCTTCCGTTTTCGGTGAGGGCAGCGCGGTTAATTCTTACTGGTTTATCGTATTCGTCGAGGGCTATGGCGTATGGGTCGAACAAGGAAGAGAAGTTTATATTCAGCTTTCCGAGGCTGGTACGGCCTGTCATATTAACAGGTGCCCAATTGAGCGAATCCGACATAATGTTATAGCTGGTACTGAACGACAAGCTTTCGAGAAGTTTTATCTTTTTTTCTCCGGTAATAGTATCAGCACGGTTTCGAACTTTCATTTCGAAGGAATTTCCAAGATTAAAGTTTACCGATCCGGAACCTCCGCGTGCCGGGGTGCCATACGGCAAACCTTCGAAAACAGAGTACACGTAGCTTACTGAATCGTATTGGCCGGTATTGTTGTTGTATTGAATACGATAATAATCATCGTAGTAGCCATAACGTGGCAACCCGAAATCGGGCAGGTACGAAAAATTTACCGAGGGATTAATAACATGACGAAAAGCTTTAACCGGACCTCCTTTGAAATTGAACATACCATAAATGGTAGTGTTTGCACCTACCGAAGCCTGGTAGTCCCAGACACGTGAGAATCTGGCAGCATAATCAGACTGTAAACTACCGGTTACAGCACCGGCAGAGTCGGGTTGCCATACCCTGTTGAGTTCTTTGGTGTACCACCGCTCGGTGTATTGAAAGGATGGAGTTATGTTGATTTGTTTGAAAAGTTTCAGCGTAGTATTTATTGGAATACTGTGTTTGATACCATTATTCAGATTCTGAAACCCGATGTTTAACAGAGAATCTTCGCGTACATGCACCTGATTGGTCATCACGGCAGAATAGCTGATTCCGATTTTTTCGTACCATCGCTGTTTCCCAACCATATTCTTTCGTTTGAGCGGATATATCCGGCTCATATTGAACGACATATCAGGGAGAGATATGTTTACTGTACTGTCGGTACTGTTCTGCGACTGCTTCATGGCTACCGACAGGCTGAACGGGGTGTTGGGCCAGATTTTAGAGTAGCTGATGCTTGATGTTTTATTGGTGTTCATATACGATGCATCGTTGTAGGAGTTCCAACGGTCGTAAGCACTTGAGCTGATATTTACGTCGGCCGAAAAAGTGCTGTTTGGCCGGGCCTTGGGATCCTGCGAATGCTTCCACATTACCCTGTATAACCTGTCGACACGGTAATTGTCCAGATCCCGGTAACCAAACTTATTGCTGTTGTAACTCAGGTCGAAGCTGCCGCTCATTTTATAGCGCTTTTTATAATTGGAGCGTGCATACAAGGCATAACTGCCCTTGGAATACACATCGCCCGATAGCAGTAAATCGACATAATCGTTAATGGCAAAATAGTAGCCTCCCCTGCGAAGGAAGAATCCGCGGTTTTGTTCTTCGCCAAACTCCGGGAAAATAATTCCGGAAGTACTGCCTTTTTTATTGGGGAAGAAACCGAACGGAATCCCCAGCGGTAATGGAACATCTTCGATAACCAGAAAGGCAGGCCCCGAAACAATTTTATCGTCGGGTATCATTTTCGCTTTACTGATGTTAAAATAAAAGTGCGGATGATCGAGGTTACAGGTTGTAAACTTTCCGTCTATCAGATGGATTTGATTATTGTCTTGTCTCTTGGTAATGCCACCGTGCAGATAGCTGCCCTCGAATTCGGTGGTTACTTCTTTAATAATTGCTTTCTTCGATTTAAAGTTATAGCGTATTGTATCGGCTTTAAAAGTTTCCTCACCCTGAACAAAAACCGGTTTCCCGACAATATTACCGGCTGAGTCAGTTCTTCCGCAGGCATATACCGAGTTGTCAGAAAAATCAATCATAATATAATCGGCAGTAAGCACAATATCGCCATAGCTTACCTCTGCTTCTCCAAACAGATAGGCTTTCCGGTTTTTCATATCCACATCCGAAGAGTCTTTCGATTGATAATCGACCGGAAAATCTATTTCTGACTTTTTTGCTTTCACTACAATGCTATCCTGCTTTATGGTATCACCACTGAAATAGAAAACTATTATTTGCCCGTTTTCAGAATCCCACCATCTGTTATCATGGCTGCCGGCTTCAATATTGGCATAACAATTGCCTCCGCAGAAAGCGGCAAAATAAAACAGATGTATGCTAAATAATAAAAGCCTTATGATAAATTTTGATAACAATTTGAAAGTTGTATTTTTGTACAAACGGTTTTTTAAAATAATGCCCAAAACTACACAAAATTTAGAATCGTTCAACAGGAGTAACTTCTGGCTTGGGTTAAAAATTGTATGCATTCTTGTGATTGTTGCCCTGCAATTCGTTTCGGTACATATGCTGAACGCCCAGACTGGAAATTCATACGGCGTTAAAAAAGTTGTAATCGATCCCGGTCATGGCGGAAAAGACCCCGGAGCTGTTGGTTCATTTTCGAAGGAAAAAGACATTACTCTGGCTGTCTCTCTGAAAGTAGGAGACATGATTAAGAAAAATTTCCCTGATGTGGAAGTGATTTACACCCGATCTACGGATGAATTTGTGGAGTTACATAAAAGGGCAAAGATTGCCAACGATAACCATGCCGACTTGTTTATTTGCATCCATGTTAACGCTATAGCGGGTGGTTCGGCCTATGGTGCCGAAACTTTTGTTATGGGTCTTAATGTATCGGACGAAAATATGCGAGTAGCCAAACTCGAAAACTCGGTAATTCTGAAAGAAGACAATTACGAAAAGCACTACGATGGATTCGATCCCAACAGCCCTGAGTCGAATATAATGTTTTCGCTCTATCAGAATGCATATCTTGAACAGAGCCTGAAGTTGAGCGAAAAAGTGCAAAAATATATGAAGTCTGAAGCCGGTCGTTACGACCGGGGTGTAAAGCAGGCTGCTTTTTTGGTACTTTGGAGGACCACCATGCCCAGCATTCTTGTTGAATGTGGTTTTATCACACACAAGGATGAGGAGAAGTTTTTAAACTCCGATGAAGGTCAGAAAAAATTGGCCACAGCTATATTCAATGCTTTCAGCGATTACAAAAACTCGCTCGAAAATCAAGGCAAGGAAATGCATGGTAATAACGGAATTACTCCTTCGGATCAGAACTTTGTTCCTGCAGATGCAAATTCCCCGGCAAATCTTACCAATACTTCCGACAATTCGTTTAACTTTGCCGAAGGAATATTTTTTGGAGTACAAGTGAAAACATCCGCAAAAAAGCTGGATATTGCCAGCGACCCGTTATTGAAAAACCAGGGCATGATATATGAATATCAGCAGGATGGACTGTACAAATACGTTGCAGGAATTGACAGATCGTACGAAGCGGCCTACTCGAATTTTCAGAAACTACGCAACGAAGTGAAAGATTGTTTTCTGGTGGCTTTCAAGAACGGGCAGCGGTTTTCGGTGACCCAGGCTCAAAAAGAGATTAAACAATAAGCTATGGACGCAAAACGAAGGAAGTATATCATTTTCGGTGTGTTTGCGATTGTAGTACTCGCGGGGTCTTACTGGGGATACAATTATATTAAGGGAGCCGACTTATTCGAAAAGCGAAATACCTATTATGTGTATTACGACCGTGTTGATGGCTTGGGTGTTGCCAGTCCGGTGTATATTAACGGATATAAAATTGGTCAGGTAACTCAGGTTGATTTATTGATTGAGCGTGGTGGTATACTGCTGGTTACCTTCGATACCGACAGTAAATTTCAGATACCGGATTCAACAGTTGCCGAGATTTTTAGTACCGACCTCATGGGAACCAAAGGAATACAGCTTATCCTCGGTAATAAAAAAACATACCACGAATCGGGAGATACAATTATTGGAAGCATCGAACAAAGCTTGAAGGATCAGGTGAGTATGCAGATGCTGCCAATAAAAAATCAGGCTGAGGATTTGATGAAAGAAATTCAGAATGCCATTACCATTATTACCTATATTTTCAACGAAGAAACCCGTGAAAATCTGGAAAAGAGCTTTGCCAGCATTCAAACAACACTCGCTTACCTGGAGTCGTCGGCTATTACTCTCGATACCCTGCTTTCGACCGAAAGTAGTCGTCTGTCGAGGATATTTGCCAATATAGATAAAATAACCACCAATCTGCGTGATAACAACGATAAGATAACCCGAATTCTGACCAATGTGGCCAATTTCAGCGACACCTTGCTGGCGATGAATATCACACAGACAATCAGCAATGCCAATAAAGCCATTGCTGACGTAGCTGCCATCACCGACAAAATAAACCGTGGCGAAGGAACATTGGGTATGTTAGCCAACAACGATACCCTGTATTACAATCTCGAAAACGCAAGTCTGGAGCTTGACAGGTTGCTGCGTGATGTTCGGATGAATCCCGGAAAATATGTGAACTTCAGCCTGTTGCACTTTGGAAGGAGCATTAGCGTTACTAACGAAAACGACCTGAGCAAACGCGATAAAAAATATCTTGATAAGCAACGGGAAAAAAACAGCAAGGAAACCGAAAAAATGAACAAGCGAAATGCCAATACCAAAGACCACACTTCGCCACCCCCAACCGAACGTAGTTTGCTCGATGTTCCTGCTGATTTCGATCAGAATTCGCCGGCTTACTATATGATTCAGATATTAGCCGGATCGAACCGCCTGTACCCCAACTCCCCCGAATTAAAGGCTTATAAAAACGTTCAGGAATTCTACAGCGAAGGTATATACCGCTACCTGATTATGCCTCATACCAATGCATCAAACACGCGAAAATATCTTGAACTCATTAAACAGGACTTTGAGGATGCTTTCCCCGTGGGCGTGTATCAGGGAGGTATAATTCCATATCCCGATGCCATCGAAATCAACAATAACAAGGCTTCGGGCGGTAACTAAATAAAACCTGGCGCGAAGTATTTTTATTTTTTTGAAGAAATTTTTCATTTCCCTCGCTTATTAAAAAAAAAGTGTATTTTTGCGCTGCTCTTTCACAGAATGGCCCAGGTGGCGGAATTGGTAGACGCGCTAGTTTCAGGGACTAGTATTCGTAAGGATGTGCAGGTTCGATTCCTGTCCTGGGCACAAAAACGCTTCATGTTTCATGAGGCGTTTTTTTTATGGTTTATGTGAACATTTTTAGGATAGATTGGTTAATTTTAACAAAGATTATTAACGAACAACCAAATCAAAAACACTATGGCAATTACCCGTAAAGCAAGCGCCGTTTGGAACGGCACAGGAAAAGAAGGAAAAGGAATTTTAACCGCCACCAGCGGAGTTCTCAACGAAACCCCTTACTCGTTTGCAGCACGATTTGTAAGCGAAGACGGAAAAGCAGGTACCAACCCCGAAGAACTCATTGCAGCAGCCCATGCAGGTTGTTTCGCAATGGCTCTCAGCTTTCAGTTAAACGGTGCCGGTTTTACAGCCGACGAATTGAAGGCGAAAGCTTCGGTGACGATGGACAATATTGACGGTCATTTTGAATTTACCGGAATTCACCTCGATCTGGAAGCCAGAATCCCCGGTATTTCACAGGAAAAATTCATGGAACTGGCCGAAGTTGCTAAAAAGAACTGTCCCGTTTCGTTGGCATTGGCGGCTGTAAAAATTACGATGGATGCCAAACTGAAATAAATCGGATAATATAATATACAGAGAGCCGGTTTATCCCGGCTTTTTTTGTTCGCGCTATTGCAGTATTTCCTGAACCCAGCGCATAAAAAACACATCGTAGACGCAATAACATCGCTCTCCGGTATCGCTGCGAAATTCACAAACCAACTCTTTCGTCAATAGCGAGTCTAAGGCCCTTAAAATATTTGCCGAACTACCTAAGCCCGATGAAATAATAAACCCTTTGGCTGTGGGCGCAAACAATTCCTCTTCTCTGGCAACAGCTTTCAGTAATTGCCATTGCGATTTTGTAAGCATATCGCGGTAGGTGAAAAAGAACATTTCCTGTTCTTTCAACAGTTTTTGGGCTACGCTTCGCCATGAAGCTTCTTTTACTTTTCGACCTGAGTTTATAAACAAACGGTTACATAATACCTGCACATAATAGGTGTGTCGTCTGGTCCAATTGAGCATGTCGTCAACATCACGCAGTGAAATTGTCTTTTTGCGCGACTCGAACATTTCGACAATGAATTCACGGTAAACATTATGGGGTATTTTTTCGAGGTGTAAAAATGCAGTGCTTCGAAAAAAAGGTCGTGACGGACTTGCAAATAGCTCTGTCATCAGATGCTGGCGACTTCCCGAGAAAATAAATACCACATTGCGTAAATGCTGAATTTTAGTTCGTAACCATGCGTCGACGTTTTTTTCGGGATATTCGAGAATCTGCTGGAACTCGTCGATGGCAACCAATACCCGTTTTTCTTGCTTGTCGAGTAAATCAAGTAGAGATTCAATGTGTTTTCTGCTTTCGCTTTCATCCAAATCAAAACTCAGGTTGGGTTCTCCGGTAATCGCATCAAACCCCACAACCGGTCTTAATTGCTTCAATGCATTCCAGATTTTACGCCCCACGCCCGAACGTTCACTGAACACTCTTGCTATTGCTGAAGCTAACATATTCAGCAATTGACTCATGTTTTCGGTTGCCAGAATATCTACATAGATACAAATCCAATCCTTATTCAATGTATGTTGCACATGCCTGATTAAGCCTGTTTTTCCAATCCGTCGCATCGAAGTCAGCGTGATTGAATGTCCGCCTTTCAGGTTTTGAATCAGTTGATGCAATTCATCGTTTCTATCGCAGAAGTATTCCGGACCAAAATATCCGTTGGCCGGAAAAGGAGTGAAGGGTATTTTATTATCAGACATGGAGCGCTTTATTAAGTTACATTATGTTAGTTACATTATGTTAGTTACATTATGTTGGTTGATTGAATACGATATTTGTTGAACATTTAATATAAATAACATAAAATCAGTTAAATAGAATATTGTAATTAATAATAATGTCGTGCAAATATATTAATATATTTATGAAAATAGAAATAAAAGTGAGCTAAATTTTAA
>JAGOEF010000033.1:7392-11487 GCA_017997855.1 Bacteroidales bacterium | reverse complement strand
GGCTATGTTGTTAGTGGAGGTACTTATACTGCAAAAATATTTATTGGTGCGCAGGATACTTCCATGAGGCCGACCGTATGGGTTACTTCTCAGCCTCCCTATTACGATTCAGTTCAGGAGAACGGAATTTGGAAATACAAAAAGAAAGATGGGCTGACTTACGATACACTACCGCTCGATGAATTCGGTGCAGGATTGTATGAAAAACAGGTTGGAGTTGGTGATTATAATTACGGAGGTTTGATTGAATATGAATCAAACATCGATGTGTTATGGATGCCATTTAAATCTAATTTTAAAGTAGGTGCAACCTCTGCAACTGTTTCTCCAAGTAAGATGATGGTGGTATATTTGGGACTCGAAAACCCATTGAAAGTTTCAGCCGCTGGTTATCCTCTTGAATCCATTAATGTAGTTGCCACTGGTGCCACAATTAAAAAGGCAGGTAAACCAGGTGAGTTTATCCTTTATAATATTTCGCCCGGTGTTACCAAGGTAAAGGTTTCTGTAACTGCTGACGGAAAATCAGTGGGTGCAGGTGAAGAATTTACAGTTAAAACGGTTCCCCCTCCTGTGTTACGTTTGGGTAATATGGCTTCTGGAGGTAAGGTTACCGTTGACCAAATTGTTAATACTGAGATTACCGCTAACGTAGACAGATCTTTCGTATTCGAAAATGTTGGTGGTTACAGAGTTACCAGTTTCCAGATTACCATTGCTGTGCCTGGTGGTGTTCCTCAGGTTATGAGGGTTAGTGGGAATAAAATTGCAAACGATCCTGCCGCTGCCGCTGCTGTTCGTACCGGTGTGAAAAAAGGTTCGGTATTTGCATTTTCTTCATTCTCAGTAATGACCCCCAGCGGACCAATGGATAATGTTCCTGGGATTAGTTATACCGTTTACTAATATAAAATTGTTATGAAAATTAAACTGCTCATTCTTTCGATTTTGGTACTCGTTTCAGGCCTCGTACTGGGACAAAGGGATACAGTTACCAATCGTGCAGTACTCGATGGTGCTTACGGTCGCGAAAATGACGTGTTGCGTGAACCCATAGGTTATCAGTTTATTAGAGAGGCCGACGCTATGTACTCGAAGAAAGTACTTCGTTTTCTCGACTTGAACGAAAAACGCAACCATCCGTTGTATTTTCCCACCGAAGACATCGACTATCTTGCAACCGAGGGTATACAGCCTGAACGTTCACGCAGGTCTTTGTATTCACTGATTATTGATGTTGGAATTAAAAAACGTGAATTACCATGTTTCATGTTTTCAAAAACCAGCCTTGATATGACTCAGTGGTACAAAAGTTTGCTACCGGTTTCTGCCATTGACCAAATTGGTAAATACCCCGATGTTCAGACTTTTGTAAAACAGGATATGTATGGACAGGATGTTCCCTATGATAGTACTATCTACATCCCAATCGATAAGAGTGCGGTAAAAGCTTTCTTCATGTGGGAAGAATGGTTTTTCGACAAACAAAGATCGGTAATGGATGTAAGAATTATCGCTTTGGCTCCTTATGCAACATTGCCTAGTGGACAGCAAGCCGGTTTATTCTGGATTCATTATCCACATTTCAGAAGTCTTTTTGTTACCAACGAAGTATTTAACAGTATCGGAAACCAAAACGATGCAGAACGGATGACTTTTGATGATGTGTTTTTCAAAAGACTGTTTAGTAGTTATATTTTTGCCGAAACCAATGTGTATGACAATCGTATGATTGAACAGTACCTGATGGGTATTGAGGCCATACGAGAAGGTGAACGCATACAAGATATGCTCGCAAAATACGAACACGATCAGTGGGAGTATTAATACAGTACTTTAAATAAAAAAGCCGGTTCAAACCGGCTTTTTTTATTTAATATTCAATTTTGCCTTTGCCTCAGTAACTATGTCTTTTACCCATTGCTCATTCTCGCGCTTACAGATTAACAGTGTATCACCAGAATCAACAACAATTAAATCTTCAATATCTTTTATTACTGCCATTTTCCCTTCCGGCATCAAAACATAATTATTGTCGGAATCAAACAATGCAATCTTGCTTCCGTGAATTACATTGTTATTCTTGTCTTTTTTCGAAACATTATAAACGGAATTCCACGTTCCCAGATCTGACCAGCCAAAATTGGTGCAATGCATATACACATTGTCGGCTTTTTCCATTACACCATAATCAATCGATATGCTTTTTGCATCGGAATAGATTTTTGTAACTGCCTGGCGTTCATCAGAGGTTCCAAAACACTGGCTGTTTTCTTCGAAAAGATGAAATAATTCGGGCATAAAAACCGAGAATGCATCTTTAATGCTTTGAATCGACCAGATAAAAATACCGGAATTCCAGTAAAACTCTCCGCTTTTAACAAAAAATTTGGCTAACTCAAGGTGTGGTTTTTCGGTGAAAGACTTAATCTTATGATAAATGCCATATTTATTTTCGGTATCAATCTGTATGTAACCAAAACCTGTCGCGGGTCGGTCGGGTTTAATACCCAGGGTAAGAAGTGCCTTGTATTGAACGGCGAAGTTCAAACCTTTAATAATATTACTGATAAACTCTTCTTCATCAATAATCAAATGGTCGGAGGGTGTTACAACAACACTGGCCTGAGGATTTCGCTGCATAATTTTATAGGTGGCATATGCAATACATGGGGCTGTATTCCTTCGCATGGGTTCCGAAAGAATATTCGATTCAGGTATTTCGGGTAGCTGCTCTTTTACCAACCGTTCATGTTCGAGGCCTGTAACAACAATGATGTTTGATGCCGGTATTATTTTATTGAAACGATCGAAAGTTTGCTGCAACAAACTCCGGCCTGTGTTCAGAATATCGATAAATTGCTTGGGTTTTTCGATTGTACTAACCGGCCAGAAACGACTTCCAATGCCACCGGCCATTATTACACAATAGTTATATGCATTCATATTGTTCTCTCTAAAATTAATACCCATCAAAATAAGAAAAATATTTTCGATAATTAAACATTAATGATAATTTTGTTCAACAGGAAAATTGATACAATTCCGATGAATATTATCTTTCATATTGGCCGTTATTTTTCGTTGATGTTCAAAACATTGCGAAAACCTGAAAAGTTGCGCATATACCTTAAGCAGGTTATGGCCGAGATCGACAGCATCGGGTTAAATTCTGTGGGTATCGTTGCTATAGTTTCCGTTTTCATGGGTGCGGTTCTCACTATTCAGATGGCAATCAATCTGGTTAACCCGCTTATACCCAAATACCTTATTGGTCTTAGCGTTCGTGATACCATGATTCTTGAATTCAGTAGTACCGTTATATGCCTTATCCTCGCCGGCAGGGTAGGGTCGAATATTGCCTCCGAGATTGGCACTATGCGTATTACCGAACAGATTGATGCCCTCGAAATGATGGGTGTTAATAGTCCGGGATATTTAATCTTACCTAAAATTATCGCAGCCATTATTACTTTCCCACTGATTAACCTGCTCAGTATCTTTTTGGGAATTATTGGTGGTTATGCCTTAACCTTAATTACCGGCATCGTTCCTATGCCTGATTATTTGTACGGCCTGCACTATTATTTTATACCTTTTTACGTCACGTACTCCATTGTTAAAATGATTGTTTTTGCCATAATAATTACCTCAGTTTCGGCTTATCACGGGTATTATACACACGGCGGTGCGCTCGAAGTTGGACGCAGCAGCACACGGGCAGTAGTTTACAGTATTATTCTGGTTCTGTTTTTCGATTTAGTGCTAACGCAATTGTTGCTCACATGATAAAGGTAAGCAACATATCGAAGAGTTTTCGGGGCAAACAGGTATTGTTTGATATTTCTGCCGAATTTCATGCAGGTCAAGTAAGTCAGATTATTGGGAAAAGCGGATCGGGTAAAACAGTGCTTCTAAAGTCAATTGTAGGTCTGCATGACATTAATGTGGGTGAAGTATGGTATGGCGACCGCGAATATTCTAAGGCTGATTTTTCGGTACGAAGAGCAATCAGACAGGAAATGGGACTCGTTTTTCAGGGTGGGGCACTGTTTACATCGCTTACAGTCGAGGAAAATGTAATGCTCCCTTTGA
>JAGOEF010000033.1:0-7292 GCA_017997855.1 Bacteroidales bacterium | reverse complement strand
GACCGCGAATATTCTAAGGCTGATTTTTCGGTACGAAGAGCAATCAGACAGGAAATGGGACTCGTTTTTCAGGGTGGGGCACTGTTTACATCGCTTACAGTCGAGGAAAATGTAATGCTCCCTTTGAATATGTTCTCTCCACTTTCGAAAAAAGAAAAACTCGAAAGGGTGAACTTCTGCCTGAACCGGGTCGATATTAAGAATGCAAACAAATTGTTTCCCGCCGAAATAAGCGGTGGAATGCAAAAACGCGTTGCCATTGCCCGTGCCATTGTACTGAATCCAAAATACCTTTTTTGTGATGAGCCCAACAGTGGACTGGATCCCCAGACGTCGATTGTTATTGATAATCTTATCAGGGAGCTTACCCTCGAGTACAATATCACCACCGTGATAAATACCCATGATATGAATTCGATTATGGAAATCGGTGATCAGATAATTTTTATTTATGAAGGGAAAAACTGGTGGCAGGGTACAAAAAACGATATTTTTAGCTCGGGCAATATCGAATTGAACAATTTCGTTTTTGCTTCGAAATTGTACCAGAAAATTAAAAATGTTGCCCAATGATGGCCCCCACGAAATTGATTCCTTTTTTAGCTTGTATTATCTTTATGGTAATAGCATGTGCCGGAAAACAAAAACCTAAAACCCAGACCGATAATATTCTTAGCAGGGAACAAATGACCGAAATAATTTGTGATTTGCACATTGCTGACGGAATCTTAACCTCAGGTGTTATTCCTGATAAAAATTTATACACCGATACCGTGTTGTACAAAGCTGTTTTTGTAAAACACAACACAACGAGCAAACACTTTCAGGAAAGCGTATTATATTATACCCAGAATGACATGGTCAGCTTCAAAATGATTTATGCAGCAGCTGTGGAAAAACTTAATAAGCAAAAGGCAGAAATGATGGGTTGGAAGTAATCTTGTCGACAGGCTGTAACACGACTAGTGAATGAGAAAAATTGCCGCCAATCTGATTTTTGATGGTTTTCGTTTCAGGCGAAATGCTGTTCTGACCTGCAATGGCGATGGGACTATTGTTGGGGTTGATGACCTGAACCGTTCCGAGACCCCATCGCTTGAGTATTATAGCGGGTTGATTACACCTGGTTTTTTCAATATGCATCAGCATCTGGAGCTTGCCTGGATGCACCGTAAGATACAACCCAATGGCATGCTTTCAGGATTTATACGCGATTTTTCGTTGCTTCGTCAAACCCCGCCTGATGAAATGCACTTGCTGCAAGCCATGAAGACCCTCGATGCAATCATGTATAAGCAGGGTGTTTCGGTTGTTGTGGATATTGCAAATACTGAATCATCTTTGCCCGTAAAAGTGGAAAGCAGGATAAAATATTTTACGATGATTGAACTTTTCGATAAAATGGGACCGGATGCTGACACAGTTTTTAGTAACGGAACTGCTATGGTTCAACATTTTATTGTTAATGGTCTTAATGCTACACTTACTCCACATGCTTTTTATTCCGTGTCTGAACAAATGTTGAAAATGATTGAAGAAGAACATGCACCGCTGAGGAGTATACATTTTTTAGAATCACCCGACGAATTGGAAATGCTGGTAAATCAAAGAGGATTCCTGTATGATCTTCTATCGAAAACATGGGATGCCTCTGATTTGGAACCGAGAAATATTTCGAATGTCATGCGATTTATTCAGACAATGTTACAGCAGTGCAACGTACTGCTCGTTCACAATACCAGCTTACCCGCTGATGTTCTTCGCAACTTGCAGTCCCAAAATCAGGAAAACTTATTCTTTTGTCTTTGCCCAAACAGCAACAATTTTATTACAGGTTGCCTCCCGAACCCGGCGATGTTTGTCGAAAACGCGGCTCAAATTTGTATTGGTACCGATTCCCCGGCCAGCAATCATAGTTTGTCGTTTATCGAAGAATTGAAAACGCTGCAAAATAACTATGCGGATATCAGCCTCAACAGCCTCTTGCGCTGGTGTACTTCTGATGCCGCCAGGGCTTTAGGGCTCGAAGATGAATTCGGATGCTTTAAGCCGGGCTCAAAACCGGGTATAGTTTTAATTACCAATGTCGATACCGTACAATGCAGGCTGACTGAAGCAAGTTCAACCAAACGATTATTATAGTTTAATTGTAAAACAGTGTTAATTTTGCACAGTGACTGATATCATTAAAAATAATCGCATTTTCTTGTTGCTGACATTGGTTTGGCTAATTGCCGGCTGCGTCGTTATGCTTTCTTTTAACACACTGGGCCTGCATGTTGCTTTAAATGCCGTGCATACACAGATACTTGACCTTGCCATGCAGACGATTACCTGGATGGCTTCGGGATGGTCGGTTGTTGTTGTGGTGTTGTTGATGCTTCTTATAAATGTTCGGTGTGCCATTGTTACGGCTTCTTCGGGAATTGTGAGTGGATTACTTGCCCAGCTTCTGAAACGCTTTGTTTTTGCTGGCAGCATGCGACCATCGTATTATTTCGATAAAATGCCTGAGTTAAATGTTGTGCAGGGCATTGACTTTTATAGCCAGTTTAGCTTTCCATCGGGGCATGCTACCACTGCTTTTGTTCTTATGTTTAGTGTTTCTATGTTGTCTCGTAGCATTATTGTAAGGATATTGTGTTTTATTGCAGCGCTGGTGATGGCTTACTCACGTATTTACCTGTCACAGCATTTTTTTGCAGATGTCTACGCCGGTTCAGTACTTGGAGTTTTGGTTGTACTTATTTGCGCAGTGTTAGTTTTTAAATTTGTCCCGGATGGTTGGAGCAAGTCAATTTTCAGATTATGTTCAAAAGCTTCTTAACAACATGGCATAAGCCGATTATTTTATTGGCATTTGGGCTGCTTTTCTTTGTACCCTTCAATGGTGATGTTCATTTATTTGATTGGGACGAGATAAACTTTGCTGAATCATCGAGAGAGATGATAGTAACGGGCAATTATCTTGATGTTCAGATTGATTATAAAATATTTTGGGAAAAGCCTCCGTTGTTTTTCTGGATGCAGGTAGCATCAATGAAAATGTTTGGTGTCAACGAATTTGCAGCTCGTTTTCCGAATGTGGTGTGTGGAATTGTGGTTCTGTTGTTTCTGTTTTATTCCGGCAAAAGGCTGATTAACGAAAAATTTGGCTTTGTCTGGGCATTGACCTATGCGTGCTCGTTGTTGCCTTTCTTTTATTTTAAGTCGGGAATCATCGACCCATGGTTCAATACATTTATTTTTATCAGTTTGTGGTACATTATTCTATATAGCGGAAAATTCAAAGGGAATAAGTCGTTGTTTCCGGTGTTGTCAGGTTTTTTCTTAGGATTGGCAATGCTCATTAAAGGGCCTGTAGCCGTGTTGATTTTCGCCTTGACCTACCTCATTGTTTTAATCATCAGGAAATCTGAAATGTATTTCAGATGGAAACACCTGTTGTTTTTTGTACTGGCTTTTGGACTAACCGGTGGCTCGTGGTTTATTATGCAGATGTTGAATGGTAATATGTCGGTAATCGAGGATTTTATTGTGTATCAGATACGTTTGTTTGCTACCGAAGATGCCGGCCATGGTGGCTTTTTACTCTACCATTTTGTGATTTTGTTTGTCGGTGTATTTCCTGCTTCGGTGCTGGCGCTACGAAGTTTCTTCTACCGCTACGATTCAGCAGATCCGGTGTTGTATGTGCGTCGCTGGATGATTGTGGTTTTTTGCGTTGTGCTGGTATTGTTCACCGTGGTCGAAACCAAAATAGTACATTATTCATCGATGTGCTATTTCCCGTTGAGTTTTCTGGCAGCACTGCAAATATATCGACAGCTTTCATCAAAAGACCGGCTCAGGGTATTCGAAAAAGTATTGCTCGTTTTTGTAGCTACGGTTTTTGCGATTGGACTGGCTGTGTTTTCTCAAATCGACAGAATAAAATCCCTGATTATTGACAGGAACATTGTTAGCGATGCCTTTGCAATCGGGAACCTTCAGGCTGATGGAAATTGGCTGGGTTTCGAATGGGCCGTTTCGTTAATCTTGTTAGTGGGCGTAATTTATTTTGTGTGCGTTGTAAATTCCAATAAGCGAAAGCTTGCCGTCATTGTTCTTGCTGTTGCCATGACCTTGTTCAACATGGGGGCTATGGTGATGTTTGTTCCCCGTGCCGAGGAGTATTCACAAAAAGCTGCAGTCGAATTTTTTAAATCATTGCCCGAAAACGATTGTTATGTGGCTACGCTGGGCTATAAGTCGTACGCCGATTTGTATTATTTTAACAAGCCGGAACCCCGCAGCGATTTGGCACGCGATAAGAATTTACTGCTTTGGGCAAGGCTTGACAAGCCGGCTTATTTTATAAGTAAGAACACCAAGAAAGATGAAATTGTTGTTGAATACCCACAGCTGACTGTAATCGGAGAAAAGAACGGATTTGTTTTTTACAAAAGAGAGGTACAATAGTATGGGCGGTTTTCTTTTTCACGATTTGATTTTCGGGCCGGTGCAATCAAGGCGGCTGGGTCGTTCGTTGGGCATTAACCTGTTGCCTCTGAATGCCAAATGGTGTAATTACAATTGTATTTATTGCGAATGTGGCTGGACAACCCGTTTTGATGCTAGCGATGTATATCCGGCACCGGAAGAAATCATTGCCCAACTCGAAAATGTGCTTCAAAAAGAAACTGCTATGCTGCGCACAATCGATGCCATTACCTTTGCCGGAAACGGAGAGCCCAGCCTTCATCCCGATTTTTATGATATTGTGCTAGGCACGGTACAGCTGCGTGACCGTTTTTTTCCGAATGCTAAAATTGCAGTGCTTACCAATGCAACCCGGCTTCACCTGAATCGTGTTACTCAGGCTCTTTGTCTGGCCGATGTGGCCATGCTGAAGCTTGATACGGCAATTCCACGGAGTTATGAATTGATAAATCAGAATTTTGACAATACTTCAATCGAAGATATTATTGACGATATTGCTGCTTTCCCCGGACGCAAGATTATTCAGACCATGTTTTTCAGGGGCGAGCACAAGGGTGTCGAAATCGATAATACACTGCCTGCAGAAATTGATGCTTATATTGCTGCGCTCAAACGGATTCAGCCTGAACAGGTTGTAATTTATTCGCTCGACCGTGATACTCCCGGTACCGGTCTTCAAAAAATCGACCCTGTTCAGCTCGGGGCTATTGCTACACATCTTAGGGCTGAAGGCTTCGAAGTGGTGTTTACGCCATGAGCCATGCCCCGAAAAATATTCTTATAGGTGTTCTCGATTGGGGTATAGGGCATGCCACTCGCATGATTCCCGTAATACAATATTTAAGAAACTGTGGTCACCAAATAGTGCTGGCAGGCAATGGTAATTCGTTGCAATTGCTTAAATCGGTTTTCGATAATGTCCCTGTACTGGAATTCAAAGGTCCGGTAATCAGATATTCTTCCGGTAATAATCAGTTATTATGTCTGATTACCCAAATTCCGCGGGTACTTACAAGCTTATGGTTTCAGAAATTTTCCATTGCGAAGGCGGTGCAGGTTTATCATATTCATACAATTATTTCGGACAACAGATTTTACTTCCGCCACAAGGCATGTAAAAATATATATGTTACTCATCAGGTTTTTCCGTTAGCCGGGTCTTCGTGTAATCTATTGTCGAAATTTGCGGCACGCATACATCTGCGCCTGATTAATAAATACAATTTTTGCCTTATTCCCGATGTGGATGGCATTACGAATCTTTCAGGCTTATTGTCGCACGGCAATATACCGCTTCACTCTCGTTACATCGGGTGGTTAAGTCGCCTGCCTGTACCTGTTACCCAGTGTCCAGATAATCGTAATGTGTTATTGTTACTTTCGGGTCCCGAGCCACAACGTAGTATTTTCGAAGATTTGCTGGTCGAAGTATTTAGTGGTACGCAGAAAAATGTGTTTTTAGTCAGGGGAACAACACAATTACGACAGAAGCGGGATTATCCCAATGGGTTTCACGTGACTGATGTTGCCGGCGCAACCGAACTGAGTCAGCTCATTTCTGTTTGCGGCACAATTATTTGCCGAAGTGGTTATTCCACCCTGATGGATTTGGCTGCACTGCGCCGAAAAGCGATTTTGGTTCCTACACCGGGACAATCGGAGCAGGAATATCTGGCAAATTATTTTAGTACGCAGCATAAATTTACGGTATTCAGTCAGCAAGATTTAATAAATATACAGCCGGATGAATTGAAATCTGAGTATTTTTGGGAAATTGAACCGGCGTTGAGCTTTTCGACGCTTGTTGATGAAATAATTTAATTTCAAGCGATGAAAGTTAGTGGTTTTAGTTTTATCAGAAATGCAATAAAATACGACTACCCTGTAAAGGAAGCCATACTATCGGTATTACCACTGGTTGACGAATTTGTGGTTGCCGTGGGAAACAGCGATGATGCTACCCGGGAACTCATAACGTCAATCTGTCCGGAAAAGATACGCGTCATCGATACGGTTTGGGATGATACGCTTCGGGAGGGAGGGAAAGTGCTAGCAGTCGAAACCGATAAGGCCTTCCGAGCTGTGGCAGCCGACAGCGATTGGTGTTTTTATATTCAGGGCGACGAAGTTCTTCACGAACAGTATATTCCTGTTATCCGTAAGGCTATGGAAGAATATTGCCATAATCCGTTGGTAGATGGGCTGCTTTTTAAATATCTTCACTTTTATGGTTCCTACGATTACGTAGGTGAGTCGTATCGTTGGTACCGTTACGAAATCAGGGTAATTAAAAACAATCCGGCCATTTATTCATACCGCGACGCACAGGGGTTTCGCAAAGAAAACAACAATGTGCTGTCGGTAAAACAAATCGATGCCTATATTTATCATTACGGCTGGGTGAAAGACCCCAGGGCTATGCAGCAGAAGCAGCTTGATTTTAACAAGTTGTGGCACGACGACAATTGGGTTGAGCAAAACGTAATCAAGGCAGAAGAATTCGATTATGGCAATATCGATGCGCTGAGTGTTTTCGGGGGTACACACCCTCAGGTTATGGCTGAACGGATATTGCGTAAAAACTGGAAGTTTGAATACGACATTTCTTTTAACCGTCATAAACTGAAAGACCGTATTAAACGCTTTGCCGATAAAAAACTGAACAGCCGCATCGGGCAATATTCAAATTACAGATTATTAAAATAAAAAAAAAAGGATGGGGTCGCCATCCTTTTTTTTATGATGTTTTCTCTTAGTCTCTCACTAAAGTTTGGGTTCTCGTACCAACAACTGAAACTGAGGTTCCGGTT
>JAGOEF010000362.1 GCA_017997855.1 Bacteroidales bacterium | reverse complement strand
ATGGAGAACATTGTCGGCAGGCACCGGCAGCAAGCGGAATGCGGGAGCGCTAACCATTTCGGGTTTTCCCTGACTAACATCTTTCATGATGTTTACAATTACCCCTTCGATAACCGTAAGACCCATCTGAATTTCGGAGGGTACGAGGTACCAGCCGTTATAGTACTCTCCGTAACCATAGTCAAGATGGAAATAGCCATCACTTCGATAACCATCGATGGCGAGATTGTGGCCGGAAGAATTCGACTCATCGACCACTGCCAGATGCACAGGCAATGCCTGTTGCATGTTCAGAATAATACTGTCGAACAAACCCTGCTCACCGGGATACATTAATGCCGCTCCGACACATGCAAAACGCATATAACCGTCGAATGCCTGGGCTACGGCAAAAGTACCCGAACCCTGCGAGGTATATACCTGATGCATGGCAACCCCACAGGCAAAGCTCAGCGCTGCCTTGTCGTTATTGGTAATATTATCTTTAGTGGCAAAGTGCATATTCAGGGTATCGAGATATTTGTTAAGACTGTCGAAAGCAGGGAAGCCGTTGGCCTGCCAGTCGTTGTCGATCCAGTAGTTACGACCCGCATACACATGGTGGTAGTCGTCGGCATCGGTTAGCTGAGTATTGTTTGTTGTACCATGAAAATTCAGTATCATGGCCATAGCGGTAGCCGGACAACCTGTATAGCAACGTGCATGAGTAACCGGGTCCATAGGACACATGTTCCAGTATGGCGCACCCTGATTCCAGCTCGAACCAATCCAACCTTCCATGCCATCTGGCCACTGCTGGGTTTCACCTTTGTTTTCAGTATAGTTTTCCGATTGTCAAGCAATCCATTCAGCATAATGATTACCCTGTGGGAGAATACCCGTCGAAACCCCGGAAAGCTGTTTCAGCGCATCGCCCAGAGCCAGACGGTACAATGGATTCGAATTATCAAATTCACCGAAGTCACTCTCCACCGAAAATGCTATTACCGGCGATAGGCTAAAATCGGCCCCTGTAACAATATAGCCTTTAGGGGCGATATCAAAAACATAGAGGACTGCATCACCGGACGACAGAATGGGCTCACATTTGATTATTCGGCAATCGGCAAAACGATTCTCGCTTCGAAGAAACGATTCGGCAACCTGACCCGCAGCAACAGGTCCTGTCCTTTGCGCATGGCACATCAGATTGAAAAATAAAAAGGGCAGCAAAACAGGTATAAATAACTTTTTCATACATCAGAAATTTCGTGAAACTACTGCTTTTTCTGATACATAGTTTAAAAGAATTCTTAAATAGGATTCAATTAAATACAGATTCAAAATCGATGCACATAAAAAAAGAATCACTCATCGAATTTTGATATATTTGCCGCAGAAAAATCAAAACACCATGTAGCAGCAGGGCGGTTCAATAAAATCAATTTTATTTGCATTTGCAGCCAATATAGGCATAGCCATTACCAAAACGGTAGCTGCAGTTCTCACGGGTTCGGGTGCAATGCTGGCAGAGGCTATACACTCCTATGCTGACAGTGGAAATCAGATTTTGTTGTTTGCCGGAATCAGGGCGTCGAAACGAAAACCCAATGCCGAACACCCGCTGGGTTACGGTAAATCAACATTTTTCTGGTCGTTTGTGGTAGCATTAATTCTGTTCAGTGTCGGTGGATTATTTTCGGTTTACGAAGGCATTCATAAACTCGAATCACACGAAGGGCTGCAGTCGCCTTATATTGCAATTATAGTGCTTTCGGTAAGCATCCTGTTGGAATCAGCCTCTTTGTACGGCTGCGTAACGCAAATTCGTAAAGTAAAACGTAAGGACGAAAGCATTATTAAATGGTTCTCGCACAGCCGCCAGAGCGAATTGGTGGTCGTGTTGGGCGAAGATGTTGCTGCATTGCTCGGGTTGATGTTTGCACTGGCTGCTGTTATTCTGACCATTGTTACCGGGAATCCGGTATTCGATGCCATCGGCAGTATTGGTATCGGTGTGCTGCTCGTGGTGGTTTCGATGTTTCTGGCTGTAAAAATCAAAGGACTGCTTATCGGACAGAGTGCCGAAAAAGAAACGGTCGATGCACTTAAAACTTTTATTGAAGCACAGCCTCAGGTAGAAACTCTCATCAGTATTATTACCCAGCAACTGGGACCCGAAATTATGCTTGCTGTTAAGGTAAAAATGCAGAATACAGATTCGGGAACTGCTCAGGCAAATCAGATTAATGACTGCGAAAAAGCTATCAGAAAAGCCTTTCCCGATGTTAAGTGGATATTTTTTGAGCCGGATATTGAAGATTGAAAATCTATCGAAGACTAAACCCGGAATAAACGATTTTAATCCTGAACCATAATAAGCGCAACACATGGAACAACAAAAATTCAAAATCACAGCCCGTCAGGTAATCGACATTATTCTGATTTTACTTTTGCTGACTTTCACCCTGCAGAACCTCGAAAGCGTAACGGTTAAATTTTTGTTTTTCGGCTTTGAACTACCACTCGTTATTCTGATTGTCATTGTGTTTTTCATTGGTTTTCTAACGGCAAAAAACATCAGGTACCTTAAACG
>JAGOEF010000361.1 GCA_017997855.1 Bacteroidales bacterium | reverse complement strand
CAATGGCGAGCAACTCACGAATCCGGGCGTGCATTTCCTGAGCTTGTTCAGGACTGGCTGTCAAGCCTGTACCAATGGCCCAAACAGGTTCGTAGGCAATTATGGTACGTTGCATATCTTCGTCATCAATATGAAACAAGCCTTCGTGCAACTGTTGCTTTACCACTTCGGTATAAGCACCCGACTCGCGTTGCTGCAGTGTTTCGCCACAACAGTAAATGGGAACGAGATCGTTTTTCAGGCATATCCGTATTTTTGCTGCAATGTCCTTATCGGTTTCTCCAAAATAGCTTCTGCGCTCCGAATGACCCAGTATCACATACCGGGCTCCGGTACTTTTTATCATTGCGGCTGATACTTCACCGGTGTAGGCTCCCTGTTCGTAGGCTGCACAATTCTGGGCAGCAACCGCCATTTTTTTGTAATCAACAATCGAGTTTACCAATGCCAGGTGAGTGAACGGAACGCCAAGAATTACCTCGACCCCGTTGCGAAATGCACCTTCGGCAATACCCTGATTGAGGGCTTCGGCCAACTGACGACCGCTTTGTAAATCGGTATTCATTTTCCAGTTGGCGGCTACAATTTTTCGTTTCATATTTTTGCTTTCAATTTTTTCAAGATGACTTATTTTACAAACTATCTGCGACGGCGGTATTTTGAGTAATGTTGTGCCCACATGGCCAGGGTCATAATCAGTAAACCAACGAAAATAAAATTGTGCACCATGTTTCTGGTCTTCTTTGTGTGCATTGCATCCAGCGAGTATGCGGTGAGGTCGCGTTCCAGTTCCTTTATATCCGGTATATCACGGTAAGCCCATTTATTCAGCACTGTGCCATGTTTAATCAAGACCAGACCGGGGTTCGACCGAATGATTGTTTTTAAGGTAATCGGATCGGTGTTGTAGAAACTGTACACGGGATGATTTGCAGCAATAAATTTTTCGACATCAACAGCCGACGACCCGGTGAGGCACATAAATGCATAGCCCTTGGTTTCGCACCAGGCAGCCAGTTTATTTATCTGCTCATGATTTTTAGTGTTGGCTTCGAGTATGTCAACACTGATTAAAAAGAATGTATATCCTTCGTTATCAAGTACTAAATCGGTAATTTCACCCGATGACTGATCAGAATTGGTTGATGTTTCATCACCTGTATAGTATGCATCAATAAACTGATACCCTTCGCCGGGTAAAGCGTCGAGGGTATAATTATACGATTCTCCATTTGCATCCTGATATACAATTTCGACCATCGAAGGATCGATTTCGTAATGTGATTTTACCTCGACAAAAGTCCAATCGGACCCGGGTAATTCATCGATTGAATAATCTATCAACTCACCATCTTTCTCATAAGTATACATGGCATCATATACATCGGGAGCTTCGTCGGTGTCGGGAATTTCCGACGACTTAAGGATTACCGGTGTAATTGTAAAGTCATGAATGGGAGGCTCATACCCTTTTTTAATCAGTTTGTGATTGGCATCGACAAATTTCCAGGTGGAATCGGGTAAATTATCGAGGGTGAATTCTTTTTTTACACCATCTTTTTCGTAAATAAATGTGCTCTCATAAACATCAACATTCTTTTGTTCCGATTCGGGAATGGTCATGCCTTCCTGAATATTCGCCCCGATTCTATAAGGCCTGAAGTCGATGGGAGGCAGGTGCATCAGGGCATAAAAACAAATTGAAACACCGAATATTCCAAATAGAACCGAAAAAACCCATTGTGCGGATCTTGAAAAAAGCGGACTAAATTTTTTGCGATAAATAAAAACGACAATAGTAAAGGTAAGCAGCACCAGATTCTTTGCAAAAGTAGCCCAGTTCGACAAAATCAATGCATCGCCAAAACAGCCGCAATCGTGCACCGGATTCGCAATTGCCAGCCACAAAGTGAGTGGGGTAAACATTACCATAAACAACAGCAAACCCCACGAAGCCAGTTTGGGTAGTAGATTGAACAGGAGCATCAGGCCAATCAACAATTCGGCTGTACACATTATTATTGCCATCGGCAACGAAAAGTCGGCCATGAAGTTGAGGTGCATGGCAACAAAGTAATCGGTAAATTTATAGGCTGAACCCAGGGGGTCAACCACTTTCACAAAGCCAGAGAAAATAAATACGATTCCTGTAATCAGGCGGCTCAGATTGGCAATAAGCTTAAACATAATTCAAATCCGTTTATTTATCACTCCAAATTTTGAAACACACAAACATTATAAAAACGCATTCCTTCATAAAACAATGCCACGAGGTAGTACCATGTGGTTATTAATGGTTTCGGTTATTTTACCGAAAATATAGCCAGGTGACAGCATGTTGCCTTCCGAATCGGTACAATCGATTTTTACGAAATTTACATCGTTGGCTACAGCCCTCAGGTACATATCGCGCACCTTGCGCTGAAACTCAATGTCGGCCTCATGAATATCGGCTTTACCCTGCAAATAACTGCGATCGTCGGTTTCGCGCTGGTTTGCCAGTTTCTCCTGAACAAAATCCATGGGGACGTCAAGAAAAATACTGAGGTCGGGCTTGGGAATCTTGAAGTAATTATACTCCAGA
>JAGOEF010000032.1 GCA_017997855.1 Bacteroidales bacterium | reverse complement strand
TGGCGCTGTTCCGCGAAAACAAAAGTATTCCGCAAATCGCTACCGAAAGGGGGTTTGCAGAATCTACCATATGGGGACATCTGAGTTATTACGTTATCACCGGAGAACTACAGGCCGAAGACTTACTTGATGCCGGACGCATTGCCGAAATTAAGGAATTCGTAAAGGGTAAAAATGTGGGCAGTTTAACTCAAATCATGATGGAAAGCAATGGCAAATTCAACTATAATGAGCTAAAAATCGCACTGGCTGATATGCAATCGTCCAACGATTCATCAGAACCCCTCAAGTAACATCCTGCTTCATCAGGATATTTTTATTAATTTTGAACAAAATTTTTCAGATGGAAACCAAGCGACAAAGTCAGATGGCAAGGCTGATTCAAAAAGAGCTGGCGGGAATATTTCTGCGGGAGGCGAAAAACTGGACACCGGGCATTATGCTTACCGTAACGCTGGTTCGGATGAGCCCCGATCTGGGGGTTGCCAAGGTGTATATTTCGGTATTCCCTTCGGCCAACGCAGCGAATATTATCCTTGAATTGCGCAATATAAACAGCCAAATCAGAAAATTGCTGGGCGACGCCGTAAAGCATCAGGTACGCCACATCCCCGAACTGATTTTTTACAACGACGACACACAGGATTTTATTGAACGTATCGACAAAGCCTTGAAATCGTAGCAGTGAACCTTTCGCTATACATAGCGCGTCGCTATTTGCTGTCGAAAAAATCGCGCAACGCAATCAATATTATTTCGGGTATTTCGGTAGCCGGAGTGGCTGTTGGTACAGCCGCTCTCATTGTTATCCTCTCGGTTTTCAATGGCTTCGACGGATTGATAAAAACCTTATTTACCAGTTTTGACCCCGATTTGAAAATTACTTCGGTACAATCGAAAACATTCGTGGCTGATGACAAATTACTTTCGGTATTGCGCACTGACAAAGCCATTGCTGCATGGTCGTTTTCGCTCGAAGAAAACGCACTGCTCGAATACGACGGGCAACAGATGATTGCCACCATGAAAGGTGTCGACGAAAACTACCTGAAAGTTACCGGTCTCGACAGCATGCTTGTTTCGGGGGAATATTACTTAAAATACAACGATATCCCAACCGCAGTGGCAGGCAGGGGCGTGTCGTATAAACTCAATCTCGACCTCGATTTTCTGGTTCCCGTAAAAGTACATATACCCAGTCGGAAAGCCGAAATCAGGGGTAATTTTCAGGATGCGGTAAACCTGATTAATACCCGAAACATCTATACTTCGGGTGTATTTGCGGTGCAACAGGAGTACGATAACAAATACTACATTGTTCCACTTTCGTTTGCCCGCGAGGTGCTGGAATACGACAACGACATCAGCGCCATCGAAATTAAACTGAAAGACCCGAAACAAACGGCGGTCGTAAAGGAACGCCTGACTTCTCAACTGGGAAACACATTTGCGATTGCCGACAGAAACGATCAGCATCGCTTTTTATATCAGGTAATGCAATCCGAAAAATGGGTAATTTTTCTGATATTGCTCTTTATCCTCATCATTGCATCCTTCAACGTAATTGCATCGCTTACCATGCTGATTATCGACAAGAAAAAAGACATAAACACATTGCGCAGTTTGGGAGCCAACGATTCGCTGATACGCAATATTTTCTTTGCCGAAGGCATGCTCATCAGTCTGGTGGGTGCCATAACCGGGCTTTTACTTGGGGGCCTGATCTGCTGGGTTCAGCAGGAATTCGGCATTATAAAACTTGGCAGCGAGGGAAGCTTTATTATCAGCGCTTATCCGGTACTCATTAATCCGTATGATTTTGCGC
Source organism: Bacteroidales bacterium (assembly GCA_017997855.1). Next base: position 9,767 of record JAGOEF010000032.1, on the reverse strand, counting down.
TGGTTTTTGGAACCGTGCTTTTTATCGGGTTTCTGGCTGCCTGGTATCCGGTGCGCTACATCACCCGAAGGTTTGCAATTTCTGATTATTAATCGAGGCAGAATACATCTTTATCCTGAAAAACAATACATGGTTTTTGTAAAGACGGCCGCCCCTTTATATTTACACCTATTAACAAAATTATGTTCACATTTTAATATAGTAAAATTATGATTTGCGAAACATCATTTCATATCTTCGCACATGAGTATTTGATGAGAATCTGATAACTATGCGTCACCAGTTGCCCAATACCGATTATCTGCGCAATCAGGCCCTGAAAAGTATCCTGAGTGCAGCACGGCAATCGGTTCAACCCGACGATTATATTTCGCTGCAGAATCTGGATAAGGCATCGGGATACATTCAGCTTACCGATAAAATACTTGCACATCACGCATTGAACATTAAATTGCGCACCGAGCACGAACAGGAATACAATAAGCTTTTCGAAAAAGCCAGAATTTATGTACTGCATTATCTGCAATCGATAAATATGGCCATTGAAAGAGAGGAATTACCTACTTCGGTACGCTGTTATTACGGACTGAACGAACAAACCGGGAAACTGCCTGAGATAAATCGCGCCGAAATTTTACTTGAAGAATCACGCCGCTTGTTCGAAAACGATAACCGCAGGATTTCGGAAGGCGGAAAATACTTTACTAACCCGGCCATTGGGATTGTAAAAGTTTGGGTGGAAAAATTTTCGGAAGCCCATCAGAAGCAGATGAATATGAACTTTGTTAAAACGGGGGAAATCGAAAATCTGGGTCTGATTCGCAAAGAAATTGATGCTTTTATTGATGCAGTTTGGTCAGATGTGGCCGAAAATGCCCGAGATCTTCCCGAAGCAGACCGGAACATTGTGTTGGGAGTTTTTGGAGTTCAGTATGCTGTTTCGGAAGAAGATACGATGCGCTTTGTAAGTAAAGAGATACAGCCGGAGCCCGTCAAAGAAACTGCAGCCACACCAAAATCATCGGGAGCGCAGTTCGCTTTTGTGTTTCCTGATTAATATAATAAACAGTGCTACGGTAGCCCCTAGCGAAACCACAGCCCAGCCCCAGTCGGTGCCCTGACTTCCAAATTTATCAGCCTGCTCCGGCAAACTTCCTCCCGCGATAAAATACTGTGCCAGCACAGCCATTGCATTGTTAAAGAAATGAGCCCACACGGCCACCCACATCGAACCGGAATAATAAACCAAATAGCCAAAGAAAGCACCGAGCAATGTCCGGGCAAAAAATCCAAAGAACTGGAAATGAATGGCCGAGAACAATACCGCCGAAACCCAAATGGCCACATGAACGTTACGTGTAACATCGTGCAGGTATCGCTGAATAATTCCCCTGAACAAAAATTCTTCACCCAGGGCAGGAATCAAAGCAATCAGAAACACATTCAAAAGCAGTGTCCATCCCGAATTTCCGGTGAGCATCAGCTTAGTCATACGCAGGGCAAAATCTTCGCTGCTGCGGAATGAATTGTACAAGTTCGTGAATTTTTCGGGGAAACGAATCGACTCATTCCACTGAATAAGTGCATTCAACCAGGGCATGGCAACAAAAATTATAAGTGCGGCAAGGGCAAACCACGCCAGATCGACACGCCGGTTCAGCAACAGTCGTTCTCCCGCGTTCCGGTACACAAGCCATGCAATCAACAAAGCCGGAACAATAAAACTCATCACAGACGAAACAAAATGGGCCAACTTGAAAATGGCGATACCCCGCAAATTATCGGGTTGCAAACCGGAAATATCGCTTACCCCAAAACCGACCAAAATGCCCGCCGAAAAAAACTGTGCCAGTAAGAAACAGGTAAAAACAATGAAAAGCGTTTGTACCAATAGTTTCAATTGACGATGCGACCTGATTTTATCCATGTGGTACAGCGTTTTTGTACATTGTAAGCAGTGTATTGCCATAAACCGACTCCGAAACGGGTATTTGGTGCAATTCGGGGGCGTGCACACCGGCACCAAAGCTCGCAGGTCCTGTAAAAATCCGCGCCTCATCCCATAAACCCGCTTCGATGAACAAATCAAGGGTACGCCTTCCTCCCTCCACAACCAGCGACTGAATACCTCGGACATACAATCGTTCACATATTTGGGCTGCCACATTATTGTCAAGGTCAATGATTTCGACCCGGGCATCGCTGCGCATTGTATTGCAGAATAACAAGCTTGGTGCTGTTTTGTCGAAAATATGTAGCGTAGCCGGAAGTGAAGAGTTGTAATCGATGGCTATTCTCAGTGGTTGACGTCCGTACCAGAGACGTGCTGTCAGCTGTGGGTTATCAAGGATTGCCGTATGGGTCCCCACCAGAAAAGCGTCTTCTTCGGTGCGCCATTTATGCACTAGGCGCCGGCAATAGTTGTTGGTTATCCATTGAGGTTTTTGTCCGTCGCCGGGCTGCCTTAATTTATCGATAAAACCATCGGCCGACTGCGCCCATTTCAGGATTACATAGGGCCGCTTTAGTTGGTGAAACGTATAGAAACGGGCATTGAGATCAAGGCTTTCCTGCTTTAATATGCCCTGTATAACCTCAATTCCGGCATCCTGCAATTTTTTGATGCCACTGCCTGCCACAAGCGGGTTTGGGTCAGATGCTGCCACCACAACACGTTTCACTGCATACGAAATGATCAGGTTGGCACAGGGGGGTGTTTTTCCGAAATGACTACATGGCTCCAGGTTAACATACAGGGTTGAATCAGGGAGCAGCGCAGGGTTAGCAACCGACATCAGTGCATTTACCTCGGCATGCGGACCTCCGTACATCCGGTGATAACCCTCTCCAATGATTATTCCATTATGAACAATAACACAGCCTACCAAAGGGTTGGGCGAAACATGACCCCGCCCCTGCCCCGCGAGCTGAAGGCAGCGAAGCATATATATTTCATGTTCTGCCATAGTGTTCATTTCACGACAAAAGTACAATTTTTACCCGTTAAGCCTAAACATATTCAGGCCTATTTCTGTTCAACAATACAATGTTTACAGATTATTTGAGTTACAAAACATCAGTATTATAAAAAAGTCTATTTTGCACTTTAAAACCAACAACTTATGAAACTGAAAATTTCATTTTTATTCATTTTTCTGGCCGGTTTTCTTGCATCGGCAGAAGCACAACAAGGTGCCGGAATTTATCCCATGAAATCAGGGCATATAGAATATACCCTCAAAGGAGACCTTACCGGAACCAAAACAGTGTGGTTCGACGACTATGGAGCCCTCTATTACGAGCGTGAAAATTCGGTTATGCGTTTCGAAAGCGAAGGAGAAATGGCCGAAGAAGTGAGCAACCGGTTAAGTATAAACACCAGAGAGTATATGTGGATTGTTGATATGGAAACCAAAACGGGTCAACGCTACGACAGCTATTTTTCCGAGGATTTATATTCTGATTTCGACCTCACCGATGACAAAATTGTAAAAGAGGAGCTCGAAAAAAGCATTGTTGAGTATGGCGGAGAATATCTGGGAATGGAAATGTTTCTGGGTAGAAACTGTCATGTTTACACGGTTTGGGGAACAACAACCTGGTTATATCATGGTATTGCCCTTAAAATGATTACTGAATTCGAAGGTTTAAAAACCGAAATGATTGCCACCCTGTATGAAGAAAACATTGATGTACCTGCGGCGACATTCGTTGTTCCCGAAGAAGTTACCATCGAAGAATATGTTGAACCGGTTATTGAAGAAGAAGACTATTCGTATGCTGATTTTACCGAAATGACCTGGCCTTATGACGATTTTGAAGCAAAAGTCCGCAAGTTATCGGTTAAGGGTTTCGAAGTAACCGATGTGTTCGATTTGATGGGAATGTATTCGGCGAGCCTGAGCGATAACAACGAAAAAAGCATTTACATCATGGCAAAACATATCGACAACTTTATAACGGATGTTGATCTTGAATTTGACAACTCAACGAAATTAGAAAAATACGGTTGCCCGATGATTTACACCCCCGAGATACCTTACGACGACACCAATACCTCATTATTGGTAATGAAAGACACCGAGAAAAGTTGTTATTGGGTTATTTATGCTTATCCGGTGATGACGGAAAAGCAAATGCAAAAAATTGCCAAGCAGTTAAAATAGCATACAATATTAAAATTCCACTGTGATTTCGCCTTGCCAAAGGCTACCCCGAAACATGCTCTTTGTATTGTAGCGGCATACCTGATTTCCATTACAGTCGATTGCAATTACACCACCTGTGCCACCTGCAATACCGATTTTATCAATCGTATTTCGGCATGATTCAAACAAGGTGAGTCCGGCATATTTCATTTGGGCAGCGATATCATAAGCCGCCTGAAATCTGATGAAATACTCACCATGTCCGGTGCAGGAAACGGCACATGTGGCGTTGTCGGCATAGGTCCCGGCTCCAATTACCGGGGAATCGCCAATCCGGCCAAATTGCTTCATCATCATACCGCCGGTTGAGGTGGCCGCAGCAAGGTTTCCATTGGCATCAAGCACTACTGCGCCCACCGTTCCTTTTTTTCCGGATACCAGCTTCTGGTAGCGTTGGTACATGGCGGGCGTGTCGAAGTAAGTATTCTTTACCATCTGTAGCCCCTGCTTTTTGGCAAATTCATCGGCTCCCTTTCCCGCCAGCATTACATGCTGCGAATTGTCCATCACCATACGGGCGGCTTTGACCGGATTTTTTACCCGGGTAATACCGGCTACTGATCCGGCTTTCAGATTACTTCCATCCATCACCGAAGCATCGAGTTCGTGTTTTCCCTGAGCATTATAAACAGCTCCTTTTCCTGCATTAAAAAGCGGAGAGTCTTCCATCATTGCAACACAAGCCACCGCAACATCCATTGCCGAAGCTCCTGATTTCAGAAGGGAATCGCCCATGCTCAGCACAGAATACAAGGTCTTGTAATAGGCATCGTAGTCTTCTTTCACAAAGCTTTTACTATCGAAATCTCCCGCCCCGCCATGAATGATGATGGATGGTTGATACTGAGCACAGAGATTTATTGTATCAGACAAGAAGATGATATTTGCAATAATGAGGATAATCCATTTCATATTGATAATGATTTATCCTTCAAAGCTACAATATTATCCGTATAAACTGAAATTCGCTAAGCCAAAGTCAGGTTGTAAAAAACTATTTTTCAATTATTATGGTATGGTAATATTGCTTATTTTTGCAGGCTAAACTAATTGTTTTTTGATGAAGAAGTTTTTGATTTTTTGCCTCGCTGTGTTTGCCGGGGCAGGGCTTATTAAAGCGCAAAACACCAAGGATACCATTACCGAAACCCAGAAACCGACGAACATTCCGGTAATTTCGCTCACTGATTCCGACATACAGAACGATGCCCAATCGCAGGATATCAGCGGATTGCTCCAATCGTCGGACGACGTGTATGTATCGGTAGCCGGATATACTTTCGGGCAGGCATTCTATCGTATCAGGGGATACAACAGCGAGTATTATTCGGTATTGATAAACGGTGTTTCAGCCAACGACCCGCAAACGGGCCGCGCTTTCTGGAGCAACTGGGGCGGACTGAATGATGCCACCCGATCACAGGTTGAATATAACGGACTTTCGTTTTCGAGCGAAGGGTTCGGCGACATTGGCGGGATGACCAATATCCTTACCCGTGCATCGCAATACACTCCGCAAACCAAAGTTTCATATTCTATTGGCAATAAAAGTTACCGCCACCGCGTCATGTTCACCCATTCGACGGGTTTATTAGAAAACGGATGGGCATTTACCGTTTCGGGGTCCCGCCGTTGGGCAGTTGAGGGATACACTCAGGGAACGTTCTACGATGCCTGGGCGTACTTTGTAAGCGCCGAAAAAGTGCTGAACAGTCACCACAGTATTGGTTTTACTGGGTTTGCATCACCCAGCCGGCGCGGACGCAGCAGCGTTTCCACTCAGGAAGTGTATGACCTTACCGGAAACAATTATTACAACAGCAACTGGGGTTATCAAAACGGCAAAGTGCGTAATGCACGGGTTAACAATTATCATCAGCCCAACCTGATGCTTACGCATTACTGGAAAATTGATGAATTCAAAAAACTCACCACTTCGGTGCTCTACATGTTCGGTAAAGGTGGCGCTACATCGCTCAACTGGTACGACTCTGCCGACCCGCGCCCCGATTATTACCGCTACCTGCCCAGTTACTACACCAACGAAAATGAATTTATGGCCAACTATCTGGCCGACGAATGGCGCGAGGACGAAAACTTCCGTCAGTTAGACTGGGACGGATTTTACGATGCCAATCGCAAGAATTTATTCACCATACTCAATGTAAATGGCATCGAAGGGCAAAACCTTACCGGAAACAGGGCAAAATATATGGTTGAAGAACGCCGCACCGATGTGTCGAAATTTAATTTCAATTCGGTATATAACGACCAGATTAACGAAAACATCCGCGTGGTTGCCGGTATAGATGCTGTGATTTACAAAGGTGAAAACTATAAAATTGTTTCCGATCTGTTGGGCGCTGACTGGTGGCTCGATATAGACCAGTTTGCCGAACGCGACTTTTTTAACGATACTTCGGCTCAAGCCGACCTCGACAATGTAAACCGTCCGGTGGGTGTTGGCGATAAATTCGGCTACGATTACATTGCCAATATCAACACAGCCCACGCTTTTGGTCAGGCCGGATTTACCTACAAAAGACTTGATTTCTATGCAGGAATCGATTTGGCTTACAGCGGATTCTATCGTACGGGTCTTATGCGTAACGGGATGTACCCCAACAATTCGAAAGGCGATTCGGAACACTACAATTTCTTCAATTATCAGACTAAAGCCGGACTGACGGTTAAACTCGACGGGAGAAACTTTGTGGTTATAAATGGCTCTTTTGGAACCCGGGCACCTTATTTCGACAACATATACATATCGCCACGTACCCGCGATTATGTGGTTGACTCAATTACTTCGGAAACCGTTTTCACGGGCGACCTGAGCTATGTGTACCGCTCGCCGGTTGTGAAAGCGCGCATTACGGGTTTCTACTCAGAGTTTCGTGACCAGACCGAAATCAAGAGTTTCTATCACGACGAATTGCGCACATTTGTGAATTATGTAATGACCGGAATGGATAAACGGCACTACGGAGGAGAGTTTGGCATCGAAGTAAAAGTAAGCGCAACCATCAACATTCAGGCTGCCTTCGGATACGGTCGTTACCTGTATAACTCGCGCCCTCTGGTTACCATAGCACAGGATAACAGCTCCGAAGTACTGGCTTCGAACAGAACAGTGTACATGAAAAACTATCATGTAGGCGGAGCTCCTGAACTGGCCGGATCTGTTGGTTTTAAATATAATGCTCCGAAGTATTGGTTTGTTGGAGTGAATGCCAATTATTTCGACGAAAATTATGTGGATATAAACCCTGAACGTCGCACTGCTGAAGCCCTGACAAGCTTTGTTGTTACCGACCCTCAGTGGAGGCAGATTCTCGATCAGGAAAAACTTGACCCCGCCTACACCATCGATATCTGGGGTGGCAAATCATGGAGAATCAGTGGAAATTACCTGGGCTTTACCCTAAGTGTCGACAACATCCTCAACAAAAAAGACAATGTTACCCGCGGATTTGAACAACTTCGTTACGATCAGGGCGATGTGAACAAATTCCCGTCGAAATATATGTATATGTACGGAAGGACATATATGCTGAATGTGTATTACAGATTTTAAGTCATTTATAAATTACTCAATATGAAAAACAGTGCTTTAGTATCGTTATCGTTTTTAATGCTTTTGGGATTAAGCTCGTGCATTCACGAAAATTTCGATGAACCGCCCCTGAATGTAATCCCCGAAGGCAATGTGCTCACCATAGGGCAAATCAGGGATATGTATATCGACAGTATCATCAACGTACCCAATGCCACCTTGTATAAATTCACCGGTGATTTTTCGGTTTACGGTGTGGTTACCATGGATGACAAATCGGGAAATATTTACAAAGCAGCATATGTACAGGACGAAACCGGGGCCATCAACCTCAGGTTACTGTCGTCGGGTGGAATTTACGAAGGCGACTCGGTGCGCATTTACCTTAAAGGAACCGTGTTGAGTTCGTACCAGAATATGCTGCAACTTGATTCGGTTGATGTCGATAAAAACATCATCAAGCAGGCTACGTTGCGGAACCGGGAACCCGAAGAAGTGACCATCGGTCAGATTATGACCGGAAATTATCAGGCAAAACTGGTAAAAATCAATAATGTACAGTTTATTCAAACCGATGTGGGTCAGAAGTATGCCGACCCGCTAACCCTGGCCACCATCAACCGCACGATAGAAGATTGCGATGGCAACACCATGATTGTGCGCACCAGTGGCTATGCCAGCTTTGCCGGATCCATTGTGCCCGAAGGTAAAGGAAGTATCATTGCCATTGTGGGACAGTACCGCGACGACTGGCAATTGTACATCAGAAGCACCGAGGAAGTTGAATTTGACCATCTGCGTTGCGGAGAATATAATGCACTGCTCGAACAGGATTTTTCTTCGGTGGTGAACAACGAAACCGTTGCGCTGAGTGGCTGGAAAAATATTGCCACTACCGGAAGTGCGGTTTGGCTGGGCCAAAACAACGGAATTGATACCCGCGCCAAGATAAGCGGTACCGGCGACAATGTAGCCTGGCTGATAACCCCTGCAGTAAACCTGGATGCTTCCTCGAACGAATACCTGACATTTGTAACCCGTGCCCTGAATATTTTGGGGGCAGAACTCAAAGTTTACATTTCGACAGACTATGATGGTGGTAACAGTCCTGAAACAGCAACCTGGACACAACTAACGGCAAGCATTGCAACAAATTCCAACGAAACCTCATCAGGGAATATCGACATTTCGGCTTACTCGGGCAACGTGTATATTGCTTTCAAATACAGCGGCCTTTCGGGTGCAACCGGCGATTTCTACCTCGACAATGTGGTGGTAGCCTGGGAATAACCGAAGTAAACGTTTATAAATCCCGGACTAAGAAAACTGGTTCGGGATTTTTTTTTACAATATAATAATACATTCATCTTTATTTGTAATTTTGAAAGGTAAAATCAACACGATATGAATCTGCTGATGTTGATAGGCGGTTTGTTTGCCTTGCTTTTGGGTGGTGATTGGCTGGTGCGAAGCAGCGTTTCGCTTTCGTCCAGACTTAAACTGTCGCCGCTTATTGTAGGTATGACCATTGTTTCGATAGGCACCTCAGCACCTGAACTTATGGTAAGCGTAAAAGCATCCATGAGTGGATTTCCAGATATGGCTATGGGCAATGTAATCGGTTCAAATATTGCGAACATTAGTTTGATTTTAGGCCTTACTGCACTGGTAATATCGATACCGGTTAATAGAGAAACGTTGACGTTTTCGTGGCCGGCAATGTTACTGGCAAGCCTGATGGTTTTTGCTTTTTCGCTCAATTCGTCGATAGAGCGCTGGGAGGGAATTATTCTCTTATCAGCACTGCCTTTGTTTATATATTTACTTTGGCGCCGAGCAAAAAAATCGAACGCCCCTATTGATGCGGAAAACACGAAATCATATAATCTTGTGTTTTCTTTGGTATTATTGGGCTTGGGTGTTACTGGTCTAGTTTATGGTGCCAATTTTATGATTCGTGGTGCCATCGGACTGGCTGAGGCTCTGGGCGTAAGCGAAAGAGT
>JAGOEF010000360.1 GCA_017997855.1 Bacteroidales bacterium | reverse complement strand
ATACACATCTGGGCAAACGATGTACCTGTATATGGCAGGAATGGGCTTAGTTACCGCAGCAATCAGGCCGGCACCATCGAACTCACGGTACCGGTCAGTCTGGTGCCCGGTAAAAACAGCATTCAGGTATCGTGCATCAACAGTAATGCAGCCGAGTCGAGGAAAGAAAATCTGTTGATTGACTGCATTCCGGTTAAAACCGAAAAACCCAATCTGTATTTTATTGTGGTAAGCGTGTCGGATTATCACAACCCTGCCATCAACCTGAAATACGCTGTAAAAGACGGGCGCGACATTGTACATATGTTCGAAAAAAATAAATCGATAATCAAGAACTTTAGTCACATCGAAATTGATACATTGTTCGACAGCGCTGCTACACGCGATAATTTCTTTAAATTAAAATCAAAAATTCTTGGCACAAAGCCTAACGACAGGGTCATTGTTTTCTTTTCGGGTCACGGTTTGCTGAATGAAGATCAGAATTTTTATTATGCTACCAGCGATATCGATTTCGAAAAACCAGAATTGAAAGGAATAGCTTTCGATGAAATTGAAAACTTTCTTGACAGTATTCCTGCCAGACACAAGCTGTTGCTGGTCGACGCCTGCCATAGCGGAGAAGTCGACAAGGAAGCAGTTAGCGATGACATCCAGATTGCCGGTGTGATAACCGACAGTGCAGGTAACCAACTTGCACAGAACAACAGTATTAAGGAATACACCTACCGAAGTATTGAGTATAACCCTTCAAAGTCGGGAGCCGGCATCTACAATTCGTTCGACATTATGAAAGAAATGTTTGCCGGGCTCGATAAAGGAACGGGTACCATGGTACTGGCAGCCGCTGCGGGTACCGGACTTGCCATTGAATCGAACGAATGGAAAAACGGGATATTTACCTACACAATTATAAATGGAGTGAAGAATAAGCAGGCCGATTTGAACCATGATGGACAGATTACTGTTTCCGAGATAAAAGATTATTCGATTAAGGAAGTCGAAACCATTACCGGAGGCAGGCAAAAACCGACAGCCCGCAAAGAGAACTCTGCTTATGATTGGAAATTGCGATAACGAACTGATTATATTAAAGGTGATTTTTTCTAACAATTTAAAATTATGGATGCAAAACCAATTCTAGACAAACTGATTGATCTCGCCCTCAGTTTCGGGCCCAAAGTTCTCGGGGCAATTCTGGTTCTTGTTTTGGGGCTTTGGATTATAAAACTGGTAACACGATCGATGCGCAAGGTAATGAATAAGCGCAATACGAATAAGGAATTGCGAACGTTTTTTATCAGTCTGGCCAACATTGCCCTGAAAACCCTTTTGTTTGTGAGTGTTCTTGGCATGGTAGGTATTGAGGTTACTTCGTTTATTGCCATTCTCGGTGCTGCAGGACTTGCCATAGGGATGGCTTTACAAGGCAGTCTTCAGAATTTTGCCGGCGGGGTAATTATTATACTGCTGAAGCCTTTTAAAGTGGGGGATGTACTCGAGGCACAGGGATATTTGGGCATAGTGAAAGAAATTCAGATATTTAGTACCATCATTACCACCTTCGACAATAAAACAATCATCATTCCCAACGGTGGATTGGCCACCAGTTCGATGACCAATTATACCACTGAACCACTGCGACGCGTTGACTGGACATTTGGGATAGGATATGGCAACGAATACGACAAAGCCAAGGCGGTATTGCTCGGGTTGATTGCAAAAGATAGCAGAATACTGGATGAACCGGAACATTTTATTGCTGTAAATGCTTTAAAAGAAAGTGCAGTAGAAATTGTGGTACGGGTATGGGTGAAAACCGAAGATTACTGGGGCGTTTATCATGAAATGAATGAGCAGGTTTATAAAAATTTCTTTAAAGAAGGCATTAGTATTCCCTATCCCCAAATGAACGTTCATATTAAAAACCAAAACTAAAATTTATATGGCTACGGACTCTATTGTACTGGAATGGAACGAAAACATGTCGTTCTCGTCCCATGTAAACGGACACATAATAAACATTGACGCATCGGAAGAATTCGGTGGGCAAAACCTGGGACCACGCCCCAAGCCACTCATGATGGTTGCTTTGGCAGGTTGTACGGGCATGGATGTAATCTCTATTTTGCGCAAAATGAGAATTTACCCCGACAGTTTTCAGGTGAAAATTGAATCGGTGCTCACCGAAGACCACCCGAAGCATTATACAGCCATGAAAGTGATTTATTTGCTAACCGGTAACAATATACCACCCGATAAGGTCAAACGAGCAGTACAATTATCGGAAGAGCAATATTGCGGAGTAAGTGCTGTGTATCGCAAGGCGATGGAACTGAGCTTCGAAATAATAATTAACGGAGAAATTATTGCCTGATTATTTTTTAAAAATAAAATAAACAGCAAGAATTAGAAATACAAAGCCAATGATGTGGTTGGTTCGCAGTGTTTCTGTTTTAAAAACCAAAAGGGTAAAAAAAGTAAAAACCAGAAGGGTAATTACTTCCTGTATCACTTTTAACTGAAACATATTGAAAGGTCCGCCATTGCCTGCATAACCAATCCGGTTGGCCGGAACCTGAAAACAATATTCA
>JAGOEF010000031.1:9831-11632 GCA_017997855.1 Bacteroidales bacterium | reverse complement strand
TTTCGCCCGTTGAGCCATAATTAAATTTATCGATTTCGGCACGGCTTACAACCCTGATAATTTCGGGGCAATTTTTTAACAGGTTTGATTGCTTCGCTGCGACAACTTCAACTTCATCAATATAAATAATATTATTGTTTTGTGCTTGTAGCAACAAGGACCCAAATAATAACGAGAACAATCCAAACAGACCTCTCATGTTTTTTTTCAAAAATTAGAAAACATTCGAATCAATAATGTAAAATTATCAAAAACTTAAATTTACCAATTATTAATCGAAGAACCCCAGAAAGATATCTGTAAGTCTTATTGCACAATCAGAAACTCAGACAAGTTTTCAGTCTGAAAAATGACTTCTACTGACTCCTATCGTGTTGAGCAACTGAATTTTAGCTTTGTACTACCTCATATAGGGATATTCAAAATCGGTTGCAGGCAAAAATGTTTCCTTGATTGTACGCGGGCTTGTCCATCTGAGCAAATTCAAATGTCCCCCCGCTTTATCGTTGGTACCCGAACCACGGGATCCGCCAAACGGCTGTAGTCCGACCATAGCGCCCGTGGGTTTGTCGTTAACATAAAAATTACCTGCTGCATAGCGTAAGGTCTGACAAGCCTGCACCATGGCGTATTTGTCATTAGCAAAAATGGCGCCTGTAAGAGCATACGGACTGGTTTGGTCGCACAGCTTCAGGGTTTCGCTGTATTTCGAATCCTCATAAACATAAATAGTCATTACCGGGCCGAAAATTTCTTCCTGCATGGTTTTAAACTTTGGATTGGAGGTAACTATCACCGTGGGCTCAATAAAATAACCCACAGATTTATCGCCTGAACCTCCTGCAATTATTTCGCATTCCGGCGAAGATTTAGCATAGTTGATATAACCCATAATTGAGTCGAAAGCTTTCTCGTCGATTACTGCATTAACAAAATGCGAAAAGTCGTTCACATCACCCACCGTCACTTCTTTCAGCATCGAAACAATGTGATTCTTTACCTCCGGCCAAAGAGATACAGGAATATAAGCCCTTGATGCTGCCGAGCACTTTTGCCCCTGATACTCGAAAGCGCCCCGCACAATGGCTGTAGCCACTTCGCGCGGGTTTGCCGAATTATGCACCATAACAAAGTCTTTGCCTCCCGTTTCGCCCACAAGTTTCGGATATGATGTATATCCTTCGATATTTTGCGAAACCTGTTTCCACAAACTGTTGAAGGTAGCATTGGAACCCGTAAAGTGAATTCCGGCCAGGTCTTTATGTGCCAGAATTACTTTGCTCAGCACCGATCCCTCACCCGGAATAAAATTAATAACTCCATCGGGTAAGCCGGCTTCCTTAAAAATCTGCATCAGATAATAATTCGAAACTAAGGCTGTTGTTGCAGGTTTCCACACGGTTGTATTACCCAACAAAGCCACCGACATATTGAGGTTAGAGGCAATAGCCGTAAAATTAAAAGGCGTTATGGTGTACACAAACCCTTCCAACGGCCTGTATTCCAGCCTGTTCAACTGATCAAGATTCGATTTTGGCTGTTCATGGTAAATGCGGCTGGCAAAATAGGCATTATAGCGCAAATAGTCAATCACTTCACAGGCAGCGTCAATTTCGGCCTGCATAACACTTTTTCCCTGGCCCAGCATGGTAGCGGCATTTATTTTATACCGGTACTTTTTCGAAACAAGTTCGGCGGCACGTAACATAATCGATGCCCTTTCGACCCATGAGATTGCCTGCCATTGTTCCTTAGCCTTAAGGGCACTTTCGATTGCCATTTTTGCCTCGGCTTCGCCGGC
>JAGOEF010000031.1:0-9731 GCA_017997855.1 Bacteroidales bacterium | reverse complement strand
CCATTGTTGCCTTCGATGGGTTTCGACATTTTTCCTTTTTCAAGCACAGTGGCTGTAGAGATTACGTTGGGTTCGATACCAAACCCGGGAATCGAGAATGTGTTGAAACTGATATTGGTGGCTGTATCAACAGGCTTGGTGTATTTAGCTGCCATCGCATCAAGGCTCATACCCGCGCTGATATCCTTATTGAATTCTTCAATAAATTTGGCAGCTTTCTTTTTGCGGATAACAATAGGTTCAATCTGGTCGCGCACATCTTCTATATCAGCATTGCCTTTATTGCGGACTGCCGAAACTTTTGCTACAATATACATATCGGCCAACTCGAAAACCTGAGAAACCGAACCTTTAACTATATCTTCACCATAAGCCCACTTAATGATTACCCGTGGGTTTTCGAGACCATTTATTTTAAAGTCATTTTCTTTGACATTGCTGGCAATGCGTTTGGTAAGCTGCAGGTCGCCACAAGCTTTGTCGAACTTAGCAGCGGTATTGTTTGTCGCCGAAAACGAACTGGCTTCTGCATATTTTTTCTGGGCAGTTGCATTGCTGTATTCTATGTCTTTGGTTAGATAACCGATAGAAAACTTTTGCGAAGGTTTTGTTTGCTCAGTGATTTTAATAATGTGTACACCAAATTGGGTTTCTACTTTCACAATGTCGCCTTTTTTACCTTTAAAGCAAGCGTCTTTAAATTCCTTTACAATCATTGCATCTTCGGCAAACCAATCGATATCTCCGCCTTTACTTTTCGAACCCTGATCATCGGAATACTGCATTGCCAACATACCAAAATCCGCATTTTTCTTAGCTACATTCAGCAAGCTATCTCCAATTACCCTGGCTCTTTCGATAGATCGGGTTGAATCGGGCCTGATAAGAATGTGACTTGCCCTCACCGAATCGGGGCGGACTGCAATATCGAGCACGCGGGCCTGCCAGTATGCACCATCGAATTCATACACAGGCGAAATATCTCCAATTTTTGTGGTTTCAGGCTTAAATCCTGTAAATAAGGTAAATTCTTCGGGTTTATAATATTTCTCAACATAGGATGAATCAGAATACCGGTTCAGAAAATTTGGCACCTCTTCGGTGGGTATTGTTGCAAATTCAGCCGCATTTTTCTCAAGATCCTTCAATGCAGCCGCAGAATCTTCGGAAGAAGCGGTTATGTTGAATACTACGAACTCAATATCACGATTTGCCTCGAGCACTTTAAACCTTTCGATATACTCATCGTAATATGCTTTAATATCGGCATCAGTAGTTTTAATTGTTGCATCATCAATATCTTTAAAGCCGCGGGTTACAAAAACAAAATCAACTTTGTTGTTCTTGCTGTAATAATCGTCTTTTGCTAAAAATACCGGCACATATAAACCTTTGGCAACCAATGTGTTAAACTTTGTATTCAGCTTTTCGGTTTTAATCGCTTTCTTCAGATAGTTGGCAATAAACGTCTGCTTTCCGGTTTCATCCTTATCGGCATTCTGAAAATAGTTTTTAATAAATGCTGTATCAATCATTCCCGTGTTGGGATTGGTAAAATTCTGCTGAATGATTTGGTGGATATTCCGTCCCCAAAGCATATCTTCAATTTCTTCGTCACTGACTTTGATTCCAAGATCATCGTAGTGGATTTCGAGAATGTTTTCACGCAGAATATCATTCCAGGCCTGTTCCTGAACCCTCTCGGATGTTTCAGCGTCCAGCGTATTGGTCTGTTGCGATAATTTCAGAAACTCTTCGTGTTCCTGTGCAATTTCGAGATAATGTTCATATTTCACGTCATTACCGTTAATTTCTGCAATATCGGTAGGATTTGAACGAAACAGGGTATCGAACGTGGTAGGGTCAATAATAAACAGAAAGAGTGCAACACCCACAAAAATAATCACAAAAATACCTGCTCTGTTCCTGATTTTTTGTAAAATTGCCATTGTTAAAAAATTTATGTTTTAACTCATTGTTTTTTCAGGCTGCGAATATAATAATTTTATGTAAATATTTCAGCTAAGTTTTTTATTATGAGATTTGTTAAAGGAATTTTTCAATTATGGATCTTGCAGCAGATATAGGCAACACCAAAGCAAAACTGAGATATTTCGACAATCAGGGGAGTATTATTTTTTCTTACGATTTTCCCGTATCGGCGCTAAATAATTTTTCATTCAGCGAACTTCCGGTCCCCGAAAAGCTCATTGTTTCGGATGTTTCGGGCAATGCCGGGCAGTTTTGCTCATTCTGGTCACAACAAGGAGTTCAAGTGATAAAGATGAGTCACCATTTGAATTTTCCGGTTAAAATTTGCTATAAAACTCCGGAAACATTAGGCCAAGATCGTATTGCCGCTATATGCGGTGCCGCAACACTCTACGAAGGATATGCGATTATGGTTATTGACGCAGGAACCGCAATTACTTATGATTATCTTGACGAAAACCTCAATTATCTGGGCGGCAATATTTCACCTGGAATAGACCTCCGTTTTAAAAGTCTCAATCAACACACGTCGCTGCTGCCACTACTGAGCAAAGAAGATTCATACAAACCCACAGGTACAACTACATCGGAGGCAATCACTGCCGGTGTTCTGAACGGCGTTTTCTATGAAATCGAAAATTATATAAAGCTGTGGAGCAATAAATCGGAGCGGCATATTGTTATTGTTACCGGCGGAGATGCAAGTTTTTTGGTGAATTCAATAAAAAGTAGCATTTTTGTCAACTTAAATTTAGTACCGATAGGTTTAAAACGAATACTTGACTTGAATGCAGAATAGAGTATTACTGGTATTTATTGCAATTATTGCATCGCAGGCTGCTTTTGCCCAGAATGGATCTCCCTACACACGTTACGGCCTCGGCAGTTTGACGAGTTCATATTTTGGACCGGCCAGGGCTATGGGAGGAATTTCGTTTGCCTCTAGTTCGGGTAGGCACCTCAATATTTCTAATCCTGCCGGACTAGCCACCATCGACAGCCTGAGTTTCATATTCGAATTTGGCATGGAATCAGGGCTGAGGCAATTGGCTACAACAAATCCCGATTTATCGGCACTTAACAACGACACCCGGATGTCGTACCTTTCGTTCGGGTTCCCGATTACCCGCTGGTGGGCTTCTTCAATTGGCATCATGCCGTTTAGTACCATGGGTTATAATATCCGATCGGTCGACAGCCTGTATAATGTTTCAAAGTATTATTTCTACGAGGGCAGCGGTGGTGTGAATCAGGTGTTTTGGAGTCATGGGTTTGCTCCCTTTAAAAACTTCCGAATCGGTTTGAACATGAAATACCTGTTTGGGATGCAAAATCGCACCAACAGTGTAGAATTCGAAGATGAATCAGGAGCCTACGTTAATATACTTGAAGAGAACATGGTGTTTATAAACGATTTTTGTTTCTCGGGTGGTTTACAATATGATTTACGGCTGGGTGAAAAGAATTCGTTGACCCTGGGTGCCGTGTTTACGTATCCCACCCGGCTGAACAGCCGTCGTGACGCGTTGGTTACCAATTCGCTCAGCGTCGGAAGTTCTGCTGCCGTCGACACCATATATTATACCGAGGACGAAAGGGGCGAAGTTTCTTTACCCATGAGTATCGGAGGTGGTTTAGTGTACAATTTTGATGACAAATTGAAACTTGGGGTTGATTATACGATGCAGGACTGGTCAGATGCTGTTTTTTTCAACCAGTCTGATTCGCTTGGAAACAGCAACTGTTTCAGGTTTGGACTGGAATATACACCTGCAGGTCTGAACCGGGCAACCAATAATTATGGAAGCAAAGTTTCGTATCGGCTGGGCTTTTATTACGACAACACCTATTTAAACTTTGCCTCCTCCGGAGAACAGATTGACGACTTTGGCATAAGTTTTGGTTTTGGATTACCACTGAATCGTTCTAAGACATCTTTTAATATTTCGATTGAACTCGGGCAGCGGGGTACCACCCGAAACAATCTGGTTCGTGAACGTTACGCGAACATCGGGTTGAACCTTACCCTGTCGGATGTTTGGTTTGTTAAACGTAAATTTGATTAAAAATGAAAACTGTTTTTTCAAAAAGAGCATTGCTGGTTTCGACACTGGTTTTAATGAGTTCACTGGTGCTGAAAGCTCAAAATGCAGCTGATTACGGGTCGGATCCCGAAACATGTAAGGTTAAACTATCGACCTATACTGAATTTTTCAAGCAGGAAAACTACAAGGATGCATATCCTGCATGGAAGTGGTGCTACACCAACTGCCCTGCTTCTACCAAGAACCTTTACATTCATGGTCCTACAATTCTGGATTACATGATCGAAAAGGCTGCTGATAAAGTAGAAAAAGAGAAATACATCGACTCCTTGCTGATGATTTATGATCAGAGAATACAGTATTATGGCGAAGAAGGCCGCGTGAAAGGCCGAAAAGCCAATGACATTCTCAAATACCGCCCCGATAGTGCAATGCAAGCTTATAAACTGTATGTGGAATCTATCGGAATGGTTGGCAATAAATCAGAAAGTTCGGTTTTGGGCTATTTCACCAACGTTACCATTTTATTATTCAAAAATGGCAGCCTGCCGAAAGAAACTGTAGTTGAAAACTATGCCACCGTTTCCGGCATAATCGAAGCCCAGATTGCTGAGACCGAAGACAGTGCAAAACGCGAAAAAATCAGGGAACTGGGCGTCAAAGTCGAAGAGATGTTCGTAAATAGCGGGGCTGCTGATTGCGATGCCATTGTTTCGATATTCGCCCCAAAATTCGAGGCTAACCCAAACGACATTGAGTTGCAAAAGAAAATAGCCAAACTGATGGAAAAAACGAGGAATCAGGATTGTTTGACAACCGACCTCTATGCCAAAGTTTCGGAAGCACTGTATAACGAAGAAAAAACACCGGAAGCTGCACACAAAATTGCCAAGGTTTATTTCCTGAAAAACAATTACGAAAAAGCCGAGTTTTATTATCTCGAAGCTGCCAAACTGCAATCTGACGAATCGCTTAAAGCAGACCTGTACTATGAACTTGCCAGTTTATACCTGAACCTGAAGCAATACAGCAAGGCACGCGATTATGCACGCCGGGCACTGGGTGTTAATGCAAACTATGGAAAAGCATATTTGGTTATTGCAAAAGCTTATGCAGCAGGTGGTGGCGGATGTGGCGAAAACGAAATTGACAAAGTAGCCATTTACTGGGTTGTGGTCGATCAGCTTATCAAAGCAAAAAACGCAGATGCTACCGTAGCTGACGATGCCAATGATTTAATCCGTAAGTATACTTCGTACTTCCCGACCCGCGAAAAACTCTTCTGGTATAATGTTACCGAAGGCCAAAGCTACACCGTGGGCTGCTGGGTAAGCGAAACAACAACGGTGAGGTGCATTGATTAACACAAACCGCACATCGAAATTTCAGGGAGTCACACCTGTCGCCATTAGCCTGGTGATAGGTGTGCTTTTCTTTTCGTGCACCAACGACATGGAAAAAGTGGCACAGCTCACTGCTCCAACCGAACTGCCCAGCATTATTGTAAAAAACATTGAAACCATATATTCAGACTCCGCTGTGGTTAAAGTACGGCTCACAGCCTCCGAATTCTGCCGTTACGATAAAAAAGACCAATCGTACGACGAATACCCCGAAGGACTCAAGGTGGAATTTTATAATGAACAATTGCGTGTCGCCGGACAACTTACTTGCGAGTACGCCCGGTACTACAGCTCAAAAAACCTCTGGGAAGCCCGGAAGAATGTTGAAGCTGTAAATTTTGGCCAAAACGAAAAGATTAACACGGAACTGCTTTACTGGGATATCGAATCAGAACAAATTTATTCGGATGCTTTTGTGAGAATCACCACACAGGATGAAATAATCTATGGGGATGGTTTTCGCTCGAATCAGGATTTTAGTGCATGGAAAATTATTAAACCCAAAGGAACAATAACTATACAGGATGAAGAATAATAAAGTACCCGTAATTATTGAATACGCCTGGATTGGCATGGCCGTTTTCTGCCTCGTTTTGGGCATTATCAAAACCGGAGAACTGGGCATTAAATTAAGTGCCATGTTCTACCTTCTTTCGTTTATATCGTTGGCCATGTTTTTTATGCGACGGATGAACCGTAAAAACATTGAGCGGCGCAATAAAAGAATGGAAAAATAAACATCACCCTGCGTTTATTCAAGGTGATATTTTTTGTTGTCTGAACTATTTTCGTTTTTTCCTGAAGAAACCGGTCACCAGTTGACTGCATTCCTCCTGCATGACATTTTTTCTTACCTGAGTCGAAGGATGCAAAGCTTCTACTGTAAAACGCGAAAATCCTTTTTTATCATCATCAGCGCCATAAACAATTGCATCGATCTGTGACCATGCAAGGGCACCCGCACACATCAGGCAAGGTTCCACCGTCACGTAGAGCGTGCATCCCTTGAGGTATTTTGCACCCAGATGGTTTGCCGCTGCTGTGATGGCCAGCATTTCGGCGTGGGCTGTAACATCGTGCAGCATTTCGGTTTGATTGTGGCTGCGGGCAATCACCCGGTTGTTGCAAACAACCACGGCACCAACAGGAACTTCGTCTTTGGCCAGTGCTTTCTGCGCCTCGTCAAGTGCCATTTTCATAAAATATGCATCATCAAATACTTGCATGGCTGATTTTTCGGATTTTTGATTTATCGGGACAAAGTGCTATTAACTCATCAATTTTTTTGCCAGATACGGGGTGTGTCCAGCAGGGAAAAATATCTCTCAGGGGCAAAAGCACAAAAAGCCGGTTACACAGCGCAGGATGAGGAATTACAAGCTTATGACTGTTGCGGTATAATGCACCTGCATCAAGTATGTCGATATCCACCGTACGACCTTCGTAATGTGTGCTTGTTTTCTTTGTCCGGCCCAAGTCTGACTCGATTGTCTGCAAGGTGTGCAACAGCGTCTCTATGGGCAAGGTAGTTCGTACATTCAGCACCTGATTCAGGAAGTATTTCTGATGCCGGAATCCCCAGGGCTCCGATATATATACCGGTGAAACCGAAATTAATTCTCCAGCCCTGCTGCTAACCAGTTCGCGGGTTTTCACCAGATTTTGCCATCGATCTCCCAGATTTCCGCCCGTCGAAAGCAACACTTCGTATGCCGGTATTTGGTTCTCCATCTAATATTTAATTTTCAGCCCTTCGGTACAATTTTTACAAATATCGATGTTTTTACGCGCACTGAACACCATTTCCCTGAATTTTCGGGATTCGTTGCTTTGTAAAATCTGTTGCATAGTATTAACATACAGGTTTCCATAGCGCCATGCAGCCGTTTTATCGAAGCAACAGGGCAGCACATCAGCATCGGCGCTGACTACAACCGACGAAAGCATTCGGTAACAACGATTTTTCAATGGATTTTTAATTTTAATGTCTCCATTACTACCGGAATAATACCTTGAGTATTTTGCTTCTGAAGGCAGCAGTGAAATATCATTTGCCTCAAGCTGCACCGATTTCAGACGAACTATATCGAATCCCATTTGTCTGGCCCAACGCACATATTGTTCAATTTCGTGTTCATTGTGCTTCATCACGAGGAATTGTGATTCAAGAATTGGAAACCTGGAATTCGAAATACGTTTTTCAGCAACAATTTTCTGAATTCCGCCACAAAGTTTGTTAAAATCGGAATTGATTCGGTAAGCCTGGTGCGTTTCGGGTGTAATCCCATCGACCGAGATAATTAACTTTGTGAGACCCGAGTTCACCAGTTTACGGGCAAAATGTTCCAGACAGTAGCCATTTGTCGACACGGTAACCGGTATTTTACGGGCCGCTGCATAAGAAATAAACAAGTCCAGATTGGGATTCATCAAGGGCTCACCCTGAAAATATAAATTTATATTCCACAAATAATCCCCCAGTGTGTCAACAATTTCCTTGTATTTTTCGAAATCGAAGAACCTCCTGTTTCGGTCGATTATACCACTTCCCTGTGCACAAGCAGGACAAGCCAGGTTACATACAGCTGATGTTTCGATGCTCAGACCCAATGGTTTATGTGAAAAGATAAGTCTGCGAAACCAAATGTAGCCGATATAGTTCAGTGACACCCGCAACAGGTTCGTTACTCGTTTTACCGAGGCAGCTTTTAAATACGCGGTTAGCAGCATAGCAATCGGGTTATTGCTGCAAAGCTACAAAAATAGATGTCAGAACATCATTATCAAAACAAGCAACTAATGAAACAAATTGTACAAATCGTCCAGTTTTGGGGTAAGTATAATTTCGGTTCTGCGGTTTTTGGCTCGTGCCTCCGGAGTATTTGCATTGTCAACAGGCAAATATTGTCCCCTGCCGGCAGCTGTTAAACGGGTAGGATCGATACTCGAATTCTCTAACAGGATTTTTACAATGGCAGTAGCCCTCTTAACGCTAAGGTCCCAGTTGTCAGCAATATTACCATTGCCGGCATATGCGAGATTGTCGGTATGCCCTTCGATCATGATGTTTATATCTTTGTTTTTTTCAAGAACCTTGGCAAGCTCAATCAACGCGTTCTTTCCTTTGGGATCAACTTCCCATTTTCCCGATTTGAACAAGAGTTTTTCGTCGAGCGAAACATATACTTTTCCATCTTTCATGGTAACGGTTAGCCCATCACCCTGAAAACCCAGTAATGCATTGTTGACTTTTTCGCGCAAGGCATTCATTACAGAATCCTGTCGATCGAGAATTGCCTGAAGCTCAGAAACCTTTTTATTTTTCGCTTCAATTTCGCGTTCTTTTACCTCGAGTTGAGCCCTGAGGGCTTCGAGATTTGCCCTTTCCTTATTCAGTTGTGCTTCCAGCGCTTTGAGTTCATCTTCCTTTTTCTGAAGCTCATCACGGGTCTCCTGCAACATTCTCAGTGCTTTCTGAGTCTCTGCATCAGCACCTTCTCTCAGTTTTGACTGATTTTCGAGAAGTTGCTCATACAGTTGATTAATTTTATCATATTGTCCCGTAAGGGTCCTGTATGCATTCCCTTTAATAGCTGTATCGCGTTCGAGAGCACTAATGGCCAGTTTAATCCGTTCCATTTCGCTTTGAAGCTCATTATTCGAAGTGGTTAAGCGTTCGTTTTCACCCATCAAATCGGTTCTTTCTTTTTCGCATTGATCCTTTGCAGTTTTTACTTCCTCGAATTTACGGGCAGGAACACACGAAAAAACAACAACCAGCATTGCTACTACAGCCAGGGGAACAATAATTCTTTTCTTCATAATTTTCGTTTTATGTATAACAACCAAAGATAAGCGCTTGAATAATTATTTTTTGACGCGCAATAAAATTTTATTTACAACCTGTTGTTAATCATCTGATAAACTGCACATGCGAAAAAATAGTATTTTTGCTTTGCCTAAAAATTTTGTAAGACTTGTAACTACATGGGCCTACTCGAGAAGATAAACTACCCGGAGGACTTGCGCCGGCTTGATATCAAAGAATTGCCACAGCTTTGCGAAGAGCTCCGGGCTTTCATTATCGATGCAGTATCGTGTAATCCCGGCCATCTGGGTGCTTCGCTGGGGGTAGTTGAACTTACTGTT
The DNA here is from genome assembly GCA_017997855.1 of Bacteroidales bacterium. Next base: position 142 of record JAGOEF010000031.1, on the reverse strand, counting down.
GCTCTTCATTATGTATATAACACCCCGGTTGATTTACTTGTTTGGGATGTCGGGCATCAGGCATATGGGCATAAAATTCTGACAGGTCGAAAGGACAAATTTCACACGAATCGAAAATATAAAGGCATCAGTGGGTTTCCGA
>JAGOEF010000359.1 GCA_017997855.1 Bacteroidales bacterium | reverse complement strand
ATCCCAATCCACAAGCCAAGGTGTCGAAATCGGCGGGGGTTGACAATATCTCGGCATTGGGATGAGGGTAAAAAGTTACCATCACAGTGTCTCTGTCATTACACATACCATTTGCTTCCTGCCAGATATACATCCGTGGGCCATATTGCGATGTAGTTATTGAGGTAACCGGGCTCATTTGATTCTGAAAAGCAGTGCCGGGGGTATTTTGCCAGGAGCCTACGAACCCGGAGCTGATTCCCTGAAGATCAGCCGTATTACCGCAAACATTGAAATCATTACCTGCATATATTGATGGTATTTCTAAGAATTTTATGGTAACCGTATCGGTGGAATAGCAACTTGGTTGTAAACTATTGGTTTCGTGCCACACATATCGGTAGGTGCCCCAAGTACTAACTGTTAAGTAAGCCTCTATGTTGAATTGATTCATAATATTACTTGCACCGGGGCCATCATGAAATTGCCACCAACCCGATGGCGTATAATTCTCGCTTGGTGTGGCACCATAATAGGCATGCAAGGTGTATTCATAACCACAAACCGAATCATTGATTCCGGCATTAGCGGTGGGGATTTGGTAAAAAGTAACATACATGGTATCTTTTGCAATACAACCATAGTTGTTCATTGTCCAAATAAACCGGGCATTAACATAGGCACTATCAGCTAAAATGCCCTGATCAATGGTTACAGTAGCAAATGGGTCGTTAATGTCGTCAAAATAAGCAGATATTTGATATGGAACCCATGTGCCGTAAGCCCATCCTGCCCCTGTGGTGTCGGCGGCAAAAGTATAGGTGTTTCCACAGGTTTCGTCGTAATCGAATGCGCCTACACTGGCCGAAGGTTCGCGGGCAAACCGTATCCTTACGGTATCGGAGCATGGTCCGCTGTTGTCGGTCCACACAAAATCAACATCATAGTATAACTCGGAATAAGCTTGAATACTTGCCCAGGCCACAGGGTAATATGGATGCGTTCCATTAATAAATGTTACGGTTATCGGATAGCCGTTATGAAAAGCCGTCCATGTTCCCGTAGTGGTATTTGTGGCATGGAGCTGGTATGTAACACCACAGGTGCTTTCGTCAGGCCCTGCATAAGGATTACTGCATTGTGCCTGCGCCAGGTAGGCGGAGAATAACAGGCTGATGATTAAGATAATGTGTTTCATATGTTGTTTTTTTGGGGAATGCAGAATTCAGGAGACAGAATACAGAAGGGGGCGGCATTCAATCCGAAGGCATTCGCCGCTGGCTTGATATTGCCAGATTCTCTCGGAGCAGCAGGCTTTTCTCTCCCAACGAAACGCCCCTTCTGTCTTCTGTATTCTGTCTTCTGCATTCTTGTTTTCATTTATTCCACCACCAATTTTCTCACACCAATACTTCCCTCTGTATCCAGTTTCACCACATACACGCCCGCTTTCAGATTTTCGATATTGATTTCGCCGCCGGTAAAGGCATTTTTCACAATCAGCTTTTTCCCGTTCAGGTCGCATATTTCCAGATTTGTCCGATTCCCCTTCAGGTTAATCCAAATCGAATTTTTTGCAGGATTGGGGTAAATTTTAGCTTCCTCTATGGTGAAACCGGCAACATGCGATGTAAAATAATACGGGTCATTGGTTGCAATATTCGAGTTTAAGTTCAGGCTGCTTTTGCCTTCGCTGCAATCGTTGGTTTCGCAACTTATTTTGTAATACACATATTCCCCCTGAGAGTCGAAAATATCGGCAAATACATGAGTAGAATAGCTAACCGAGGTGACAAATTCCAAATTTTCGGGGTTAAGTCCCCGATAAACTGAGAGGGTTTTATCCGACAGGCTTTCGTTGGGACTCCATTCAAGCAAATAGGAATTGTTGGATGGAATAAGATTGAGGAGAATACTGCTTTGTACTGTACTCATCAGCGTGAGGTTCCCACAAATGTTTTTAAACCCGATACAGTATTCTGCCTCAACCAGATGAGGCAATGCCGCATTGTCGGTGAAATTGTTGCTGCCGGTGAATTTTTCTGCACCGATGCGATTCATACTGCTGTTTTCGGTGTCAACACAAAACACAACCACCGAATCGATAACCACTGTATTGAAACTATTCCAGTATATCACAGGATTATTCGTTTCGTTAACACTTACCCCGCATATCTGTGGGTTTCCTTCTTCGAAACCGAAGGTGCTGGTGTTTTCGAGAGGCAGTGTGTGCTGGCTGGCTAAATTCGCATTGCACGATGCATCGTTTATGGGAATCGAAACATCGGCGAGCTCGTATAGAACCTCGGTTGAGTCACAAAAACTGTAATTTACGAAATGTATACTTGCGTGAAGAAAGCTGCCAATATCTGTATTTTCGCAGTCGTAGATTTGCACACTCCATCCTTCGTCGTTAATATCGAAACCGTAAATGTTTTCCCACGGTCCCACCGATGCAAATGTTCCGGTAAGAGGTGTTAGCATATCGCATACGCAAGGGGTCTGCTCCGGATTTCCGGCAATTAACTGAGGCCCGCCACGATAGGCATGGGTCGAAAAGCAAAACTGACTTACGTTGTTTCCGCTGTTACACACCGTGTTTTCGTCGGTTGGGTCGTTGCATCCCAATGTTGACCAGGGGA
>JAGOEF010000030.1 GCA_017997855.1 Bacteroidales bacterium | reverse complement strand
ATTGAATAAATTCTGTTCTTCAATACAATTTCGGAAAAATTACTAGAGCGATTACAAAGAATTTAAACTACTGATTGCCAACCATGCCATCATGCCCATACTGTGTAACATTGATTCCGGGTCGCTGTCGAACGAGGCGTTATGAAGATTCGTTTCACCCTTACCATTGCCTGCAATTCCCATACGGTAAAAAACCGAGGGTACCTGCTGTGTGTAGTACGCAAAGTCCTCGGCCGTAAGTCGCCTGTCGAGATTTAATATATTGTCATTATCTGCAAATTGTTTTGCAGCCTTAATCAAGTCGTTTGTGAGATTCTCGTGATTCACAAGTACCGGATATCCATCCACGATATTCAGACCGGCCATGGTTTTGTAAGGGTTGGCGATTTGGCCGGCCAGGCGGTGAAGCATTTCTTTTACACTTTTCCTGAGTGCTTCGTCGAAACAGCGCATGGTTCCCGCGGCTGAGGCCACATCAGGGATAATATTGGTAGCTCCTGCTGCCTGTAGTTTCCCAAAAGCCAAAACGGCAGGGATCTGGTCACCGGCCATTTTTTTAAATTCAATTTGCGAAAGGCTGATAAAATCAGACAGCGCCATCACTGTGTTTGCAGTAATATCAGGGGTAGCCGCATGACCTCCCCTGCCCGTGAAATCGATGTAAATTTCGTCGGTCGAAGCCATATAACTACCCGGGCAAAAACCAAAGCTACCCGTTTTTAAACCGGGTTGCACATGCTGACCAAGTATTGCACGAATCCTGTAATCGCGGAGCAATCCATTATCTATCATAGTCTTAGCACCACCAGGCAATTTTTCTTCGGCAGGCTGGAAAATCAATAGCGCATCACCTTGCAGCAATTCACGGTGTTTTACAAGAATTTCGGCAGTACCCAACAATGATGCGGTGTGCAGGTCGTGGCCGCATGCGTGCATAACGCCCGCATTAGCAGAACAAATATCGTGAGAACCATCCTCGGTGATGGGCAAGGCATCAATATCAGCGCGCAATCCGATGGCCCATGCGTGATTGGCATCCGGATGATTTCCCCTGATAAGAGCGACGACCGAATGGCGAGCATACTGTGCATCGGCTGTCAAACCCAGTTCAGAAAGTTTTTCGGTAATAAAAGCCGCTGTTGCACTTTCCGAAAACGATAATTCAGGATGACGGTGAAGGTATTCCTGATAAGAACGTATCTTAGGGAATATTTCGAGTGCGGTGTTTTTCAGAATTTCAATCATCGATAGGTTGTTTATTTCCCGATAAGCATTTTTAATCCCACCAGAATGATAAATACGGCAAAAATCCGTCGCATGGTTATGGCCGGCAAATTCACAGCCCATTTCGAACCAAAATAACTGCCAATCATAAAAGTGAGCGCCAGCACCAATGCAAATTTCCAATTCACATAACCTGCCTTGTGGTAATTGATAGCAGCAAAAATACCAATCGGCAGCAACATGAAAGCCAGGCTGGTTCCCTGCGCCGAATGCTGCGAGAAACCAAAAATGTAAATCAGTACCGGAATCACTATAACACCACCTCCCACACCCATTACCCCTCCGGCAAAACCTGCAATGAGTCCTGCTACAACCAGAATTGCCAGTGTCGAAACATCCATAATTTTAAAAATCAAGGTTTAACGAAAGGTAGAAAATACCGGGCAGCAAGGTATTGTTTTCGATTCCCCAGGCCCAGTCGGCACGTACAAAATATCCGAATAATTTGCTCCTGATACCAAAACCATAACCTGCCACTATCGGATAATTGTTGTTGTCGATAATTACCGTTACCGGATATGCATCATACACATCTTTATCAAATGCATTGTTGCCGCTGAACGGATTGAGACCACTCCAGGCCGAACCCATATCGAAAAACCCGATAAGTTGCAGGTTCTGAAGGAAAGCCGAGTTAAGCGGACGGTTCATAATATAGGAAACGATGGGCCAGCGCACCTCAGCATTGATAACGGCAAAATTGCTACCATTACGTATATTTTGTGAAAAACCCCGCATATTGGTAGCTACGGCCTGATACACATAGTTGGCGTCAGGATCGATACGAACACTATTATCGAAAGTCGGGGTTTTGGTTGAGAAGTTAATCCAGTTATCAATTCCACCAAGGTAATAAATCAGCTTACTGCGTCCCAGTGAGCCAGAGCCCGCAACGCGCAGTGCAATAATCAGGTTGCGGTGAACAGGCAGGTAATATCGGAAATCGCCACCAAAAACAATTAAATCAGATTGCTTTGCATCGATTTGCCGGTAATACTCCCCAAAGATTTTATAACGCAGACCGGTAGAAATATTGATTTGCTTTTGCCGCGTATTGTCGAAAATATATTCGGCTTTGGCAGCAGCCCAATAATTGTACGATGGCTCCGATATGAGGCTTGTATAATCGAGCGAAAGCAGGGTCATTCTGTCTTGTCTGGCCGAAACCGTAAACTGAAAAGCGGCAACCTGATTCAACGGATATCGGGTAACATACATCAGTTCATGAGAATGCGATTTCATCAGGTTTTCGCCATCTGAAGTGTTCAATGCCAGGCGGTGAAAGATATACTGCTTGTTCCACCGCTTTTTGAGGTCCTCAACACTGATTAAATACTCGTTGCTGTCGAAATTACCCGAAAACCGGACACCGCCGGTTATACGGTAGTCTTCGAACAAGTCCTTGGCGCCCAGTTTAAACAAAATATTGAATCCGGGATTGAAATAAAATGCACTCCCCGTAAAGGGTTGATATGATGAATTCAAGAATCCAAAGTCAATCTGGTTCACCACATAGTTGGTGTAGAATGTGGTAAAATATTTATTTCGTCGCTTTTCGAGCGGATTTCCCAGGCTGTCAAATTCCTTTATGTTGTTGGTATTTGTTTTTAATGCTTCTTCCGAGAATACATAATTATTAATGTCGATTGTCTGATTTATAACAGGAGTCACAACCGGTTTTTCCTGCTTTTTCGGCAATTCAGGAACAAAATTCAACGCATCGCGGTGCACCTGTCTGTATCGTGTATCCGACAACTGCACCCCGCGTCTGGTCTCGTTCTTCGACAGGTATACACCCCAGCGATTGTTGTTGAAAACAACATCAACTACTTCTTTGGCAGATTCATCCGCATCATAGTAAGATATATTCCGGCTGTAGTTGGTTAACACATTACTCCGGGTGAAATATCTGAAGTGGGTGGTAGTATCGATGTAACTGATGGCACTGTCGTAGTATGCTTCGTACCGGTTATACACGCCATTTTGGTTACCCAGATACATAAATTCATTTTGGCGGGTTCCTGCGGGCAAATATTCATCAACATCAGGCGTATTGGTAATCCTGAGAAGCACATCATTGTTGCCTGAAGCATCCATCACAAAAATATCCCGCAGTGTTTGGGTAGGCACAATGGCATTTTTACCTGAGACAAGTGTGTCGCTCAACCGATTGCTCGAAAAAATAATTTCCTTCGACTTGTTAATATATTTCGGATTGTAATCGTCGGCAATATCAGCGGTTAGATTGGTTAAGGTATTCGCCATAATATTGTACACAAAAATATCGCTCATCCCGTTTACATTACCGGCCATTACTAATTTGAGTCCATCGTCGGAATAATCAATCGACAGCACTTTGCTGAGTCCTGCAATTTCGCGTTCCTGTGTCTGTTTTGTTTCGAGGTTATAGGCACAATAGAATATTTTCCCGCTTTTCTCAACAATATAACCCAGAAGTTTACCTGTGGGATGCCATGCCATAACCGGATAAGTCCGGTCAATTATCTGCTCCAGTTTATGCTCGCGGGTGAGTATTTTTTTTGTTTTATCGCTTCCGGGATCATGCACAAAGAGTTTGTATTTACCCATGTTTTTTGCAGCATAGGCCACTTTATTTCCATCGGGGCTGATTACTGCACTGAGTATTTCCCAGTTTTTAAGTCCGAAGCGGGTTATGTTAGTGCCTGCAAATGGTTCACAGGTGGCATTGTGGTCGGAATAAATGCGGGTATAATACTGAATCCAATCATATGACATCATTTTTAAGCCAGAGCCCAGTACATACTGAAATCCATTCTCAACATTTTTTGTAACCCGGGTCAGATAAATGATTGTTGAAATCACCTGTTCTCCATAGTTACCGGCCACATAGTACCAGATGGAATGCCCGGCATATACGGCATCGTCACCCGTAAGGTGATTAAACAGTTCAAAACGCCCGGATTGAATTCCATCTTTAACGCGGTTATCGATTTCGTAATTCCACTTTTCGGCCACATACGAAACCAAACCATAAAAAAACCAGTCGGGCACAGTAATCAGTGTATTGTTGGCAATTTTATTGGTAAGACCGGTACCATACAGCATTTCGCTGAGAATTACCTCGGCAATGGCAGCCCGCACCTGTTTTTCGAGCTGCTTCGAATCGCCCTCAACATATAGAAAAACAATATTGTCAACAATACGTGTAACCCCGCCGATATTGTAATTGGCATCACCTGTGTTCAGCCCGATATTACTCTGGCGGAAATCGGACAGGTTATTGTAAACCACAAAAATTAAGCGCTGGTCGATTTTATGGTCAAAGAACCGTTCTATTTCAGGGATATTTTTATTGGCCAGACGTGCAATCTGTATGGCGTTTTCGTTACCCCCCAGATAAAAATACGTATCAAATTGCTTATATCGGTAATATAGCCATTCAAATTCGGAATACTGAACGCGGTTTTTGCCAAAATTCATCTGGTGACCGCTGTAAAACTGGGCATGAAGCGCAAACGGCAGCATAAACAACAGCCACAAAAAAGTCATTATTGCAACGCGCTTCATCATAAATAAATTCCCCGTCAAACAAATGTTTTTAACTTTGCAAAATAGCAATTTATTACGCACAACTCAAAATTAATTGGATGTTACCTTTGCAGATAATTTCGGGCGGGCAGACGGGGGTTGATCGGGCAGCACTTGATTTTGCATTGTTGCATAAGATAAAATGCGGAGGATTTTGCCCACGCGGACGTCTGGCCGAAGATGGTATTATTGCCTCAAAATATCCGCTGCAAGAGTCGCCAACAGGCTTTTATCAGGAACGGACCCGCCTGAATATAACCTATTCCGATGCCACGCTCATACTGATTAGTGAAATTTTATTCGGTAAGGGTAGCTTATATACACGTAACACATGCCGACAATTGAAAAAAGAATATCTGGTTATTGATTTGACGCTTAATTCAGGCGATAACATTAAAATTTGTCGCGAATGGCTCAGCAACCATCAAATCAGAATTTTAAATATCGCTGGCAACCGCGAAAGCACGACACCTGGAATATACCGGCTTGCAGCATCTTTTCTCTCGGATCTTTTCGTTACACAGACCATCGTAAAATCATGAAAAAACTGTTCTTCTTCTTACTAATTGCAACGGTTTTTGAACAGCCGGTGAGCCTGGCACAGACCGCAGTAATGCCTTACCATCTGAATCCATTGCGTGAAGCAATATGTGGTGGTTCGGGCATGGCAATTTCGCTGGCTCCTTTTTTGATAAAGCCTCCACAAAAATTTCTCGACATCTGGGAGGTATCTCAACTTAATACCCATGATGTCAACTTCATGGACCGGGGTGTTACCAACAATCGTTCGTTACCGTTACGGGCCACATCCAGGACATTACCGGTGGTTTCGGGGCTTGCCGATTTGGCAACACTCGTAATAAGCCCTGTTTTTATCAGCAGTGGCAATCAGCGACTGAAAGATGCCGCAACACTGGGTCTAATTTACCTAGAAGGAGTACTGTGGAGTCAGGGTTTGGCGTTTGGTGCCAATACATGGATAAACCGGCCTAAACCTTTTGTTTACAACAACAATCTTCACATGGAGCAACGAGTTTTCCAGAATAATAATGCTTCATTCTTTTCGAAACGGAGCTGTTTTACATTCTACAATGCCGGGTTCTTTTGTCTGGCTGTAAAAGATATCTTCAACGACAAGCGCTTAACACTATACAGCAGCCTTATATTTGGTTCGCTGGCACTGGGCACCACTGTTACCGAAATTGCAACAGGTGAGCATTTCACGACCGACGTTATTACAGGGGCCGCAGTGGGTCTGGTATCTGCCTACTTCACATTATGGGTACATCGGGACAAAGCCAAACAAAACGCCTTCGAAATTTATCCTGTATCAAACGGATATTACCAAGGCATTAGTTTGATTTACAAGCCTATAGTACAATAAATTGCAACCTAATTTCTATTTTCAGGAAGCTTTCATTGTGTAATTATAACATCCGAAATGGGCTAAAACTTATCAACATTAAGGTGTTCAAGCCCAAAAACACGGTGAGCAAAACAATATTTAATTTAAATTTGTACATTTAAACTAACTTTAAGGTAAAATGGCGTTAACAGGATTTCTGACAAAACTATTCGGTTCGAAGGCAGACAGGGATATGCGCGAAACGCAGCCCATGGTCGACAAAGTGTTGGCAGCAGAACCCGAAATCAGAAAATTAGACAATGATGGGTTGCGCGAATTAACATTCAGCATTCGTAAAGAACTGAAGGAATATGTAAGCAACGAAGACAATGAAATTCAGGCACTGAAAGAAAAAATCGAGACTCTCGAAATAGACGAGCGCGAGGCATTATTTAGCGAAATCGATAAAATTGAAGCCTTAATTAAAGAAAAGATTGAGGAAAAACTACTGGAGGTTCTTCCTCAGGTTTTTTCGATAGTGAAAGAAACTGCAAGACGTTTCACCGAAAATGAATTTATCAGAACAAAAGCTCTTGATTACGACAGGGATCTGGCAACACGTGTAGACTTTGTAAATATCGAAGGCGACACTGCGGTGTGGTCGAACAATTGGGTGGCAGGTGGAAACCGTATTACCTGGGATATGGTACACTACGATGTTCAGTTGTTTGGCGGTGTGGTTCTCAACAAAGGGTCGATTGCCGAAATGGCTACCGGCGAAGGTAAAACTCTGGTGGCAACCCTTCCGGTTTTCCTGAATGCCCTCCCCGGTAGGGGTGTACATGTGGTTACCGTGAACGACTATCTGGCAAAACGCGACGCTGAGTGGATGGGCCCGATTTTCCAGTTCCATGGCCTTACCATCGACTGTATTGATAAACATGAACCCAACAGTGAAGCCCGGCGTCAGGCCTACCTGTGCGACATTACCTACGGCACAAACAATGAATTCGGTTTCGACTACCTTCGCGACAACATGGCCATCAGCATGAGCGACCTGGTGCAGCGCGGACATAACTACGCCATTGTCGATGAAGTTGACTCTGTATTAATCGACGACGCCCGTACACCCCTCATTATTTCGGGACCAACACCCCGCGGAAACGACCAGTTGTTCGAAAACTTCAAGCCTCAGGTGTTTAAGCTTTATAACACCCAGAGAGAACTGATTAATCAGATTTTGGCTGATGCAAAACGGCTTATTAAAGACGGTGATAAAGAAAATGGCGGGTACAAACTATTACAGGCATTCAAGGGTTTGCCCAAAAATAAGGCACTCATTAAATTTCTGAGCGAAGAAGGTATCCGTGTTTTATTGCAAAAAACCGAAAATTATTACATGCAGGATAACTCAAAGCACATGCACAAGGTTACTGCAGATTTGTACTTCATTATCGACGAAAAACAAAATACGATTGAACTCACCGATAAAGGGATAGACCTGCTTTCGCAGAGCAACGAAGACGGGAATTTCTTCGTGCTACCCGACATAGGCTCCGAAATTGCCAATATCGAACGCATGGGTCTGAACGACAACGAAAAGCTTGAGCGTAAAGATGCATTGGTTCGTGATTATGCAGTAAAATCCGAGAGGGTACATACCGTAAATCAGCTTTTGAAAGCCTACACCCTTTTCGAAAAAGATGTAGAATATGTGGTTATCGACAATAAGGTAAAAATTGTTGATGAACAAACCGGTCGTATCATGGAAGGCCGCCGTTATTCCGATGGTTTACATCAGGCCATTGAAGCAAAGGAAAGTGTTAAAGTGGAAGCAGCCACACAAACCTATGCCACCATTACCCTGCAGAATTACTTCAGGATGTACAACAAACTGGCCGGGATGACCGGGACTGCCGAAACGGAGGCCGGTGAGTTCTGGGATATTTACAAACTCGATGTGGTTGTAATCCCAACCAATAAACCCATCACGCGTAAGGATTATGAGGATTTGGTGTATAAAACCAAACGCGAAAAATACAACGCTGTAATTGCCGAAATTGTCGAACTTACCAATGCAGGGCGTCCTGTTCTTGTGGGTACTACATCGGTCGAAATATCCGAATTGCTGTCAAGAATGCTTAAAATTAAGGGTATAAACCACAATGTACTGAACGCCAAACTGCACAAGAAAGAAGCCGACATTGTGGCCGAAGCCGGTCGCAGTAAAACGGTTACCATTGCTACCAACATGGCCGGCCGTGGTACCGACATCAAGCTGAGCAAAGAAGTGAAAGATGCAGGCGGTCTTGCCATTATCGGTACTGAACGGCATGAATCGCGCCGTGTCGACCGCCAGTTACGCGGTCGTGCCGGACGTCAGGGCGACCCGGGCTCGTCGCAATTCTTTGTTTCGCTCGAAGACGACCTGATGCGTATTTTTGGTTCTGAGCGTATTGCCGGACTGATGGACCGCATGGGTCTGAAGGAAGGCGAGGTAATTCAGCATTCGATGATTTCGAAGTCCATCGAACGGGCACAGAAAAAAGTGGAAGAAAACAACTTCGGCATTCGTAAAAGACTGCTCGAGTATGACGACGTAATGAACGCACAGCGTACGGTGATTTACAAAAAACGCCGCAACGCCCTCGATGGAGAGCGCTTAAGCGTAGACGTTTCAAATATGATGTACGACCTCTGCCTCAGTCTCGCCGAAAACTATCACGACAGCCGCGATTTCGAGTCGTTCAATTTTGAACTGATAAGATTCCTTTCGGTAGAATCACCGGTAAATGAACAGGAATTCAATAATATCAGTACAGCCAACCTGACAGAAAAACTCTTCCAGAAAGTTATCGAAACCAATAAGCGCAAATCGAAAACGATTGCTGAACAAGCCAATCCGGTAATTAAAAGTGTATTCGAAAATCAGGGCGACCGCTATCACAACATCATTGTTCCGGTTACCGATGGCCTTCATACTTACAAGGTGATTGTAAATTTAGAAAAGGCATATAAAACCGAAGGCCGCGAAATTGTTACTGCCTACGAAAAAACAGTTGTACTCAGCACCATCGACGATACCTGGAAAGAGCATCTGCGTGAGATGGACGAACTGCGTCAGTCGGTTCAGGCAGCTTCTTACGAACAGAAAGACCCGCTTCTTATTTACAAGCTGGAATCGTTTAATTTATTTAAAACCTTACTCGATAAGGTGAACAAAACGGTGATGAGCACACTTATGAAAGGGCATATTCCCATTCAACAGGGCGACGAAGTGGCCGAAGCAAGACAGCAGCGAAAACTAGACACGAGCCGCATGACTACAGGAAGATCTGAACAGGGATACAACGACCCAAGTCAGGGAAAGCCTTCGAATCAGCCTGTAAAGGTTGAAAAGAAAGTAGGCAGAAACGACCCCTGTCCCTGTGGTAGTGGGAAGAAATTTAAGCATTGTCATGGTGCCGGAACCATTTAATTTTTTCAGGCATGCGAATTGCAAATGATGTAAACCGAATTTTTAACTAATACCTTGCCGGTTATGAAAAAACCAATTTTCACAATTATGCTACTTGCAGCATTCATCGCGGGCTTTGCACAAACAAAAGTAAACGATTCGGCCGTAAACTATATCGACACCAGCCGCATTGTAATTCCCCTGAAAATTGGAATTGATTCGGTGGCTGCTATTGCCGACACAAGCAGCACGCTCATAGTTGCCGAAGATCAGGAAGCATTTCTGGCCTACAACGACGGTATTGAACTGCTTAGAAACGGTGACCTGAACAATGCCATTTATAAATTTTCGCTGGCGATAAGTTTAAATACCGGTTTTGAGAAAGCCTATTTTAACAGGGCGAATGCTTATTTGCAACAACAAGACCTTGCAAGGGCATTCAATGACTTTGATTCGTGCCGGATACTTAACCCCGAAAATAAGGCTGTATACTACTATCTGGGATATATCAGTTTTTATCAGCGCAACCACGATAAAGCCGCTGAATTCTTTAATACGGCAGTTTCGAAAGGCTATGCCGATGCGAATTTATATTACCTCCAGGGAATCATCAGATTTTCGAAAAAAGACTACCCTGCTGCAATCGAAAGTTTCACAAGCTCCATATCGCTCGACGGCAATAATTATCTCGCCTATCACGACCGTGGTTCGGCCTATCGTTTGTCGGACAAGAAAGCAGAAGCCATCAGCGACTATACAAAAACGATTGAACTAAACCCCAAAGCCCATCAGGCATACAACAACAGGGGTTCGGTATACCGCGCCCAAAAAGACTACACAAAAGCCATTGCCGATTACGATAAGGCAATCCAGCTGAAACCCGATTATTACATTGCACTCAACAACCGGGGAATAACAAAATATGAAAATGGCAGGTATAAAGAAGCTATCGAAGATTTCGACGATGCCACCCGCGCTAAAAAAGACTATGCCTACGCTTACAATAACAAAGGTTTGGCATTATACAAACTTAATAAGTACGAAGATGCGGTTGAAGCCTACACCAAGGCCATTCAATATAACGAGAGCTACGGATATGCGTACCTGCACCGCGGCAGTGCCCTCGAAATGCTTCGTAAGTTTAACGAAGCCTGCGCTGACTGGAAAAAAGCATTCGACCTGGGTGTTGAGGAAGCCAGAGAATATATCGGTATTTGTAACGAATAACTGAAATTGCTATGAAAATGAAATTTTTGTTTGTTCTCGCTTTGCTGATATCAGCAACACAGTTGTTTTCGCAGGAAAATGTGAAAATCAATAAAGACGAATTTAAAAGTGGTAAGGAAGGCTTTAAAGAAGCCTGGAATGCCATTACCGATGCCGATAAAATGTATGAAATCGGCCAAGGAGGTTATCGAAATGCCTTATACTTGTATTTATTTGCATATCAGTACAATAAAAAGAATGCAGAACTGAATTATAAAATTGGCGTGTGCTATTTGAATTCTATCGAAAAGACCAAAGCTGTGGAGCACTTTTCGGATGCATATATCCTCAAACCCAATGTAGCCGGCGATATTGAATATTTTTTAGGCAGGGCATACCATCTCAGCTATCAGTTCGATACTGCAATTTATTATCTGGAACGCTATAAGAAAAAAGCGCTGGCTGCAAAAATTGACATTTCCAATAAAGATATCGATAAGAGAATTGATGAATGCAGGTGGGCAAAAAAATATGTAGCCAGTCCAGTGCGTGTTTTTATCGACAACCTCGGGACAAGTGTTAATTCGGCATATCCCGATTATGCCCCCGTTATTACTGCCGATGAGGCTACCATGGTGTTCTGCTCACGTCGCCCCGGAGGGGTAGGCGACGAAGTTGACCCCAACGACCTCCAGTATTATGAGGACTTGTATATCTCGTATTTTGAGAAGAAAAAAGGATGGACCCCCGCTGTAAACATGAAAGAACTGAATACCGAGTTTCATGATGCATCGGTAGGTATTTCTCCCGATGGTCAGCTTTTGTTCACTTACAAGGGTGTACCCGATGGCACCCTTTTCGAAAGCAAGTTGGTTGGAACCAACTGGGGCAAACCTAAAGAACTCAGTAAAACCATTAATACAAAATACGACGAATCGGATGCCAGCCTCA
>JAGOEF010000358.1 GCA_017997855.1 Bacteroidales bacterium | reverse complement strand
ATATTAATCACATCGTTAATGTGCAAATCCTGGCTGGCAATTTTCACGCAAGCTTCAATATTATCGTCGATAAAGCAGAAAGTACGGGTTTGCATACCATCGCCAAAAATGGTGATATCCTGATTGTTGAGTGCATAGTAAATGAATTTCGAAATTACAAAATCCTTACTTTGTTTTGGTCCGTAGGTATTGAAGAACCTGAAGATGGTGAAATTTAAATCGTATTCCTTATGATACGACCGTAAGTAGGCTTCACCCAGATTCTTAACAATGGCATACGGCAAGCGGGAATTCAATGGGGTGGTATGGGCATTTTGAGGAATTTCGACAGGTTCGCCATACACTTCGGACGACGAGGCATAAAACACCCTTTTCACGCCCGTATTTTTGCTGATTCGCAAAATATTTTCAAGACCCCTGATGTCTTTTAATACGTTCACCGGATGGTCCTGCGTGCGTTGCACACCCACCACGGCAGCGTAGTGAAACACATAATGAAACTGATACGAGAGCATCACTTCGACAATGTCCTTATACTCGTTTACATCGCATTTTATAAACCTGAGATTCTCGGAATTTGCAGGCAGTTTACCGATATTTCCGGTCGAAAGGTCGTCGACAACAACCACCAGATTTTCGTTGTCGGAAGCCAGTTTTTCGGCAAGGGCCGATCCAATAAAGCCGGAACCACCGGTAATCAGGATTTTTCTTTTAAACGAATGGCGCGATTGGGAGGTATACATAATAAATAAACTTAATTTTCTTTATTAATATTTTCGTCTTCATCTTCAATGCAGGCTTCTTCAGCCGGGTCGTTTACTATCTCTTCATCAAGAATGGCAATGGGCGGCTCGCTGAAGGTTTTGCGGTCATAAAATTTTTCTAAAGATAATAATAATGCCGGTAAAATTATCAGGTTCGATATCATCGCAACAAAAAGTGCTAATGAAACGAGTATTCCCAATGCCTGCGTACCTCCAAATTTGGATACGCTGAAAATGATAAAGCCAAAAAACAGAATGATGTATGTGTAAAACATGCTCATCCCTGTTTCGAAAATTGAATTTTTAACTGCTTCGCTGATATTCCAGTTGTTTGCAAAGAGTTCGTGGCGGTATTTATTCAGAAAATGAATGGTTCCGTCCACCGAAATTCCAAATGCGACACTGAACACCAGAATGGTGGATGGTTTGAGTGGTATGCCTGTGAGCCCCATAATGCCGGCGGTAATTATCATGGGAATAATATTGGGAATAAGGGCCAGCAGCATCATCTTAAATGAGCGGAACATCCACAGCAGCAACAATCCAATAATCACGAACGCCAGGGCAAGGCTGCCGAATAAATTCTTTATCAGGTAGGTTGTTCCTGTAAAATACAGGATTGTACTTCCGGTAAGCAAGGTATGGTATTGGTTGGGCGGAAAGTAATGATTTACATGCGATTCAATGGCCGGAATCAACACCTTCATTCGCTGGGTTCCCACATCTTCGATGTTGAGGCTGATGCGCGTTACTGTTTTTGTGGAATCGATAAACGATTTGATAAAACCATCGGTAAAATTAAACTTCTGGGGCAGTCGCTTAAATATTGTTTCGAAAGTGCGCGGGTTGTCGGGTAAGCGGTAGTTTTCGGGTTTTCCTTTTGAATAGGCCTGGTGCAGAAACTTCACTGCATCGGCTACCGATACCGACCGCGATAATTCATTATAGGCCAGCAGGCTTTGTTGCAACGAATCGATTTTACCGATTTCCTCAATAAACTGATGCCCGGTGAGTGTATCCTTACTGCGTATGAGAATTTCTAACGGACTCACTCCATTAAATTTAGATTCGAGAAACTTTAAATCTTTGTACATTCGGGCGCTGTGTGGCACATCGTCCATAATAAACCCGGTCTGCTTAATTGTAAAAATCCCGGCAATACCGACACATAGTACAACTCCCGTCGAAACATACAGCGCAATTCGGTGGCGGGTCGCTATCGTCAGTATTTTACTTAGTATGTTCCTGATCAGCGAATTTTCGAGGTGACGGGTATATTTTTCGGATGGCGGTTTCCAAAGGCTCACCAGGCTTGGAACAATAATAATTGCCAGCATAAAGGTGAACATGATTCCCAACGATGATATCGCACCAAACTCACTCAAAATACGGCTGTTTGTAATCAGAAAGGTAGCAAAACCCACCGCTGTGGTAAGATTCGATAAAAATACCGCATTCCCGGTTTTATTGATAGTACGCTGCAGTGCCAGAATCTTGTTGGCGTGCTTTTTGGCTTCGCTGTGAAATTTATTCATCAGATATATGGCATTGGGCACTCCGATTACAATAAGCAAGGGAGGAATCATTGCCGTGAGAACCGTAATTTTATACCCCATCAAAGCCATGAAACCCATAGCCCAGATTACACCCAAACCCACCAATAAAATCGAAATTACCACGACCTTGAACGAACGGAAAAACAAAAACAGAATGATAATCGAAATTAAAGCCGCCAGAATAATGAATATTTTAATCTCGGATTTTATCAGTATCATCATCTGTGTCCTGATATAGGGATGCCCGGAGATATGCGTTTCGATACCTGTTTTATCCGAAAATTCGAGAATGGTTTTTTCGATATTCTGA
>JAGOEF010000029.1 GCA_017997855.1 Bacteroidales bacterium | reverse complement strand
ATTCTATCGACGGGCTTAATAACCCGCTTCCTGTGGAAACGAGCTTTGCATGGTAGCTAAGTTCCCCCGACATCACCATCAGCGAATACACCCCGGCCTCGATGCCGTCAATTTCGAAACGGTGTAACCCGGTTTGTAAGGTTTGTACTTCCGACATTACGCATTTCCCGCTGATATCAAATAAACGTATTGTTACATTTCCGGCCAAACCTGTAGTGAATAGTACCTGACATGATGAAACCAGCGGATTCGGATATACAGTAATACTGCCACAGGGTAACGATAGCGCCCTGATTTGTGCCTCCGGTAACAGATGTACAACATCGCTGCCTCCGATTTTTACTTCGGCACCATTGGCCAGATTTTTTACCGCTACACTATCGACCATCTGCGACTCCATTCCTCCCTGAAAAAAAATCATATAGTCTTGTGCAGAACCTGCAACCGAAATTCCAAGTGCCAGTATCAGAACGATAAACCATTTTTTCATAAACGATGGGTTTTATTAGGTGTGTTTGGGGGTGATTTTCCAGGAATTATAATTATTGCATCGCAATTGCAGTAAGACATGCAGAACAGTTGACCATTGTCAGCTTTTCTGGTTGTGTTATCGAAATATATGACAGCAATAGCACATTTCATAGTACGGTATGCGATTGATGAAATCAATAATCCCTGTCAGACAAATATAATAAAAAATGGAAATAGTGTATTCCGAATTCTGCGAATTATAATCCGGTAGGATTATCTTATTTGATTTTCATGTCGAGAACGGGTTCGGATTTGTTGCCCAGATAACCCCTTAAACGGTCTCCTATATTCACGTTTCCCACGCCCGAAGGTGTTCCTGTGTAAATATAATCTCCGGTTTTTAATGTCATGTAATGCGATACATGCGAAATAATCTCGTCGAAACCGAAAATCATGTCGGCCGTGTTGCCTTTTTGTACGGGAATATCGTTCTTATACAGCGAAAAATCGAGCCGGTGAATATCTCCGAAATCTGACAGGGGATAAAAACCACTCATACACGCTGACCCATCGAAGGATTTTGCTTCAGTCCAGGGCAATCCGTTTTTTTTGCAATCGGCCTGAATATCACGGGCAGTGAAGTCAATTCCCAATGCAATGGCATCGTAGTAGCGGTGTGCAAACCGGGTTTCGATGCATTTGCCCACTTTAGCAATGCGCAGAACAATTTCAGCCTCGTAGTGGATATCGCTGCTAAACGGTGGAATAAAGAACGGGCGGTTGCGGTTGAGAATGCATGAATCGGCTTTGAGAAAAAATACCGGTTTTGTGGGAAGTGCCGATTTCATTTCGCTGATATGGTCGCGGTAGTTCCGCCCGATGCAAAGTATTTTCATCCGATAAATTTATTTTTGTGATGATTTAAAACTCAGGTAGGCCTCGGTAAAAACTTTCTTGGTAAAAAGCGGAAAATCGCCTTGCTGCACCCACGAATAATAGGAGGGGTCTTTCCTGAAAACATCGTACAACTTCATCCCCTTATATTTGCCAAAATTTACGACAATCTCGTTGTTATCGTCATACACAAGTCTTCCGGCAAAATCGGCGGTGTTGCCATACGACGAAAATTCTGCAAGCTTTTCGATGTCGTTGGGCAGGTCGTCATACATATCGAGCTGGCCTTTAAGTACCTCGTAGGTGGCTATGGTGTCGTCGCCGGCCGAATGGGCATTGTCGTGACTTTTGTTGCAATAAAATTTATAGGCTGCGGTCAGCGTTCGCGGTTCTTTTTTCATGAAAATAACCTGTGCATCCACAAACCGGTGTTTACGGAGGTCAACATCCAGATCTGCCCTCAAAAACTCCTCGGCCAGCAAGGGGATATCGAATTTGTGTGAGTTGTATCCGGCAAGATCGCAACCTTCTATGAAACGGGCAATCTCTTTGGCCACTTGTTTAAAAGTCGGGGCGTTGGCTACATCTTCGTTGGTAATACCATGCACTCCAATCGACTCCTGCGATATCTCCATCTCGGGGTTGATTCGGTAGGTTTTTTGTTCCTCAACATCATTGGGATTTACACGCAACAGCGATATTTCGACAATACGGTCGCTCGCAGTGTTCAGGCCAGTAGTTTCGATATCGAAAAATACTATGGGTTTTTTCAGTTGCAATTTCATTACATTCGGTGTTTTTTGCATAAATGAAAAAGGGGCTTGCGCCCCTGATTCCGTTTGCTTTATTTTTTAATTGTTTATCATCATGGGCATGAGCAGCATCAGAATTTGCTCGTCGGGATTGGTGTTGTCTTTCGGAAGAATCAGTCCGGCCCGTGTCGGGTCGCTCAGTTCGATGCTTACTTCGGGTGTCGACAGGTTCTGCAGAATATCCATCATAAACGGCGATTTAAAGCCTATATCCATTTCGTCGCCTTCATACAAGCAGTTCAGCATTTCGTAACCGGCAATCGAATAATCCACATCCTGCGCCGAAATAACCAACTGATTGCCGGTTATGTGAAGCTTCACCAGATTACTGGCCTGATTCGAAAATATTGAAACGCGTTTGAGGGTAGTGAATAATTCGGTTTTGTCAACCACCAGTTTATTGGGGTTATTGGCCGGGATAACTGCACCGTAGTTGGGGTAGGTGCCTTCCACAAGGCGGCATATCAGCTGATAATCGCCGAAAGAGAAAAATGCATTTTTGTTGTCGAATTCCAGTTTTACTTCGCTGTCGGCTTTGGGTAAAATGTTTTTCAGGATGGCCGCGGGTTTCTGGGGCAGAATGAACTTATCGGGAGTTTCAACGGTAACATCGGTACGGCGATAGCGGACCAGTTTATGGGCATCGGTGGCCACAAAATTGGTGGCTTCGGTTCCCAGTTCCACCAGAATACCGTTCATTACCGGGCGAAGTTCATCGTGTGCCGTGGCAAACAGGGTAGAACTGATACCGGTATACAGCACGTCGGGCTGAATGGCAATGCTGCTGTACTTTTCGGCACTCAGTACCGGCACCTGCGGAAAGTCCTCGGCATTAACGCCCATCAGTGAGTATTTGCCGTTTTCGCTGTTGATATCAATTTTTAGCGTATCGTCGTCGATATTGAAGGTGAGCGGTTGCTCTGCAAATTCTTTCAATACATCGACCAACCTTTTGGCATCGATACCCAGTGTAATGTTACCATGTGCCGAATCGAGCATCAGGCGGGCGGTAAGTGTCGACTCCAGGTCGCTGGCTGTAATTTGCATCTCACCGGCTTCGATACGGATTAAAAAATTGTCGAGAATCGAAAGCGTGTTTTTCGAATTGATAACCTTGCTCACTATTTGCAGGCGGTTTAACAGGCCTGTACTGGAAATTACAAAATCCATATTCTTATGTTTTTGCGTTCGTTATTGTCGCTAAAGATACTGTGTTTCGCGATAACAAAAATACAATTTTCTGACGAATCTGCTAATTTTTATTAACATTCGCCCGAACAGTTTTTTACCGGGCAACAAAGTCACCGGGCTTTTTGGTCAGCAGGTCGAAAAGTGTATACTGCAACAGGATAAGGTCTTTGTCGTTGTTAATTACACCGTAGAAGCGGTCAATATCGTTGTTGTAGAAATGGCCTTCTTCGTCATAAGTGTTCTTAAAATTCGGTCGCGCAAAGGTCTTCAGGCGGGTTTTCCGGCCTTTGATATCCTCCACCGTATAAATACACATCTCCGATTTGCTGTTCAATATCGAGTCGAGTTTCAGGTATTCGTCGGTGTCGTTCATGTATATTTCGAAGCCTACCTTTTTGTAGCGCGACATAAACTCTTTTACGGCCATCGGGTCAACTCCCTGCAAGGGTTTTCCTGTTTTGAGCAACACGATACTGTAGTTGTTGTTCCCGTTGTTCACTGCCGAAAACGACTGGTCGGGGTCAGCGGGGTATTCAAGCGTTACCGATTTAATATTTTTAACATCGTAGTTAAATAAAATCCGGTCGCGCCATTCATAAATACTCGTAGTGTATCGGGTATTTAAAAAGCCTGCAAAACCCGGTATGTGCACTTCGAAAGGCTCGTCAGAACCTTCGAGAAGCATATAGGTTCCCGTATTATCCTGAGTAACACCACCCACATAATACACTTTCACCAGTTCGCCCTCCTGATAGATCTCCACCTTGGTCGAAGTTGTCGACAAGCTCCGCAACACAAAGTCCATCTTGGTTTTGGGTACCGGCGCGGCAACTTCGAGGTCGCAGATGGTTTCGAGCAACACATCCACAAAATCGCGGCGGGCAACATAGTCACCGTTCACTTGCCAGTAGTTGTCTTTACGCTCCAGCAAAATGGTATTGTTTTGCTTGTCGGCCAGAAAGATTTTGTCAACACGTGCTGTGTCTTTCACGTCAAAGTCGCGCAGTGTTTTCAGGGTTCCCGATATTTTTTCGATACGGAATTTTGTTTTACCAAACTCCTTGTAGCTCACAATACGGTATTTCATGAAAAAAATAACCACGGCCAGTGCCAGTAACACCAGCAGCACTATGAGAATAATTTTGTTTTGTCGTTTCATGGATATTACTTACGCCCGAAGCGCATTTTTCTGATTATAATAATACATATTCCGGTAAGGATAATAATCGCTATGGGCAGCAGGGTGTTGAACCAAACCCAGAAAACACCCGACTGCATTACCTTGCCGCGGTCGAGTTCACGCAGTTTTATGTCCTTCATCCGCAGCGAAATCATATCCTCGTCTTCGCACAGGTAATTCACACAGTTTACCAGAAAATCGCGGTTACCCGGGCAGTACTGTTCCTGATAATATTTGTCTTCGCCCAGATAAAATGCCTGCTTCTTATCGCCCAGTGTCTTTACTTCGTTGCGTATCATATCGCCGTCCGAAATGATAATCATTCGCGTGGGCTTACTGCGTGCTATAAAATTAATGTCTTCGCTTTGTGCTATTTCGGGAGCCAGCCGGTTGTTGAAATTCGACTCGAATTCGCCTTCGAGCAATACCGCTACCGGCAGGCTGGGCCGGTTAAACGAAGCCGGCTCTACGTTGTCCTTTATCGTTTTCAGGCTCACCTCCACCGGTGCCATCATCGACTTCGAGAGCCGTGAGGTGCGCAGTAAAATGGTCTTTTTTATAGCCGGGTCATCGCCCACAGTATCCATGCTGCTCACAAACTCGGTTCTGATACGGCTCAGATTGCGTGTTACCGGATGCTCCGAAAGTGTGTCGGGAACGATTACCGGAAAATAGTACCAGGGAACCGGCATAAACTGAGGCTGACCTCCTGCTGAATTGACTACGATGGGAATATTCAGGCATTTCAAATCCTGAATCAGGTCGGGGTTTATGCGGACTCCGTAGCGGAATAACTGGTCGTCGAGGTTAATGTCGTTAATAAGTGCCATAAACGAAACCTGATTGGCCAGACTATCCATACTCGCTGCCATCCATTCCACCAGCCAGAGTACCTTACCCCCGCGCATGATGTATTGGTCAATAATAAATTTTTCGCGTTCGCGGAATATACTGTCGGGTTTGGCTATCACAATGGCGCTGTAACCGTCGAGGGAATTGAGCACACCATTCATACGCAGCCTGTCAATCTGATAATAGCGCGAAAGTTCCATCATGATGTCGTGGGTTTCCCATTCGTCAAGTTCGCCATGACCTTCGATAAAGGCAATCTTCTGTTTGCTTTCGCGGGTAAGCAGCCAGATGGCATTAATAAAATTGCGTTCCAGCTCGCTCACTGTCTTATTGAACTCCTGTTGGTCGCCCACCGTAATATTATCGACAAAAAAGTTTACCGGTACTTCTTCTCCCTTAAAACTGATGATTGCCCCCGGAAACACCACCTGCTCCTTGTACTCGCTGTTACCCATCTCCTGAAGATATTGCGGTATCAGGCCTTTCTTTATCAGTTCAACATACACTTCGCGCTTGGTTTCGTCGTCGGCATCACCAAAGGGGTCAATAAATTCGTACTCAATATTTTTTGAGAACACCCTGAAGTCGTCGAGCATCTCGCGCACCGAACGTTTCAGACGCTTAAATCCCAAAGGTAAATCGTCACCATCGAGATAGATTTTAATATACACCCTGTCGTCGAGATTGCGTATGATGTTGCGGGTTGTTTCCGACAGCGAATATCTTTTTTCGGCTGTCAGGTCAAGCCTGAAAAACAACTGGCTGCTAATGAAATTAACGACCACAATAATAAGCAGCACCAGCAGCAGTTGCACCAGACTTTGCTTCTTCAGGCTGCGGCGGTTGAAGCCTTGATCGTTTTTTGGTAATTTTATCCATAAGAATAA
Source organism: Bacteroidales bacterium (assembly GCA_017997855.1). The sequence goes on along the minus strand of JAGOEF010000029.1, from coordinate 5,557 downwards.
ATAAACCAACAAACCCGGTGAAATCAATAAGAATAAGACTCTTAAAAGAATTACATTAATATTAAAATGATTCGCTAATCCTTGACAAACACCTCCAAAAATTCCCTGATTGACATCACGCATCAAAATGTTTTCAGACGCTTTATTCATCTTAGTTTCACCAGAATTTCTATTTCTTTTCATTTCTCTTTTTGCCATGGCTTACCATTTTCTGCTTTCGAGCGAAAGCTTGGTGATGAATAAAAACAAACCGGTCACACTGATAAAATACACCACATCGCGGCTGTCGATCACACCCCTCGACATCGAAGTGTAGTGGTCGTTAATCCCCAGCGAGATAATAAAATCCTGCATACCCCCGCTAAAGCCGAGACTCGCCAGTTGCGAAAATCCCAGAAAGAAGAAATAGCACATCACGATGCTGATAAAAAACGCCACAATCTGGTTTTTGGTCAGCGATGAGGCGAACACGCCAATGGCAGAATACACACCGGCCAGAAAAAACAGCCCGGCATAGGAACCGGCCAGACCTCCATAGTCAATATTTCCCGGCGGGTCGGCCAGCGTTACCAGCGATATCAGATAAATCAGCGTGGGCACCAGTGCTATGGCCGATAAACCCAGACCTGCCAGAAACTTGGCTATCACAATTTTAAAATCACTTAGGGGTTTGGTAAGCAGCCATTCCGCTGTACCCGACCGCTTTTCTTCGGCAAACAAGCGCATCGTTACCGCCGGTATCAGAAACAAAAATATCCACGGGGCCAGAATAAACATGCTGTCGAGGTTGGCGTAACCCATATCGAGAACATTGAATTCGCTGTGAAAAATCCAGATGAACATGCTGTTGATGAGCAGAAATATTGCCACCACCACGTAGCCTGTTACCGAACTGAAAAACTCACTGATTTCTTTACGAAGTAATGCTAACATGACTTTTTATTTAATGACTGCAAAATTATTTTTTTATCACGAATAATAAAACAAAGCCTTCATTATAAATTGGTTCTTAAAATTGAACTTATATTTGCACACAGCGACGCACAGGCCACTATGAGAAATACACCAATCATAAAAACACTTTTTGCAAAACGCAGAATGCTGGTTTTTGTTGTTTGCTGTCTTGCTTCGTTCACCCTGTCGGGACAAAACCGCTGGGGCATTACCGCCTCGGGTTCCTGGGGTTTTCTGGCACCCCATCATAAACCCATGCAATATCTCATCAACGGTCACACCCTGAGCGCATCGCTGGGTCTCCGCCTCAGGTTCTCCGACAAAACACACTGGCTGCAGTCGTGGCGCTACCCCGACATCAGCCTGCAGTACGGGTTTTCGTCGTTGGGCAACCGCGAAGTGCTGGGCTATGCCCATTCGCTCATCTGCAATGCCGATATCCGTATTGCAGGCAACGCGCAACATGCCTTGTTCTACACCCTTGGTGGGGGACCGGCCTTCCTTACCCGGCCTTTCGACCGCGAAACCAACTACCTCAACACTGCCATCGGTTCGCACCTGAATGCGCATTTCAGGCTGGGGCTGGGCTATTCGTTTACGCCGCGCAACAGCCCGCACACCTCGTTCCGTGCCGGCCTGCAGTTCAATCACTACTCAAACGGCAGCCTGTTCAAACCCAACTTAGGCCTTAATCTCGTCACCGTGGGTATGGGCATTGTCTGTTATACCGGGCAGTCCGATTCAACCCAAACCGACAACCCGCCTGTGCTTGTACGGCACAGCGGCGCATGGGTGCCGACCCTGCACGTTTCGGTGGGACTCCGGCAGCGTGCTGTTTACGACCCCCGCCATTATCCGGTGCTGGCGCTGAATGCCAATTTCAACTATTCCGTTAGTTCTCGGCGCATGTTGGGTCCGGGCATCGAACTCAACTACGACATGCTCACCGAATCGGTGCTGCTCGACAACCTGGCTACTGCAAGCCACAGCCCGTTCCGCATGGGCATTCATCTGAATCAGGACCTGTATTTCGGCAACATAATACTCAGCCTGCAGGCAGGAGTTTATCTCGTAAACCCAAAAAAATCGGAGGGCTACATCTACGACCGCATCGGGTTCCGGTACCGCTTCCACAAAAACCTCATGGCCGGACTCATGCTCAAATCCCACCTCAGCGTTGCCGACTGCTTCGAACTCAGTTTCGGCTATCGGTGGTAACAACGCCGGCTTTTCCGGATTTGCAAACGCCCCCACCTGTACCCGCCGCTCGTCCGGATTTGTAATCCGGGCGGTTCAAATACTCCTCATGCACACTATAATTTAATTTACACGAGCGCGTCTTACCCGACCAAAGTACCGGTTTCAGTAAGAGTCCTATCATGAAAAACGCTAACATGGGAGCGTGTTTTCACATCTACAAATGATTCTTAGTAAAGGATTTTGCAATAGGTTCGGGTGTAGCGATAATGTTTTCTGACCTCTAATCTCTAATATTGCATTAGCGAATAATATCAAAACTTGCAATTATTGAAAGTTTTGATAATTTTAGGTATATTTGCATTATGAAAAAATTAGTAGCACGAAAAGAATATATTGATAAGCTATTGTCGTACAAGGACAAAGATATTATCAAGGTGATAACGGGTTTACGTCGTTCGGGTAAATCAACTTTACTGACAATGTTTCGAGAACGACTGTTTACAAACGGCGTGATTCCTGAACAAACGCAATTATACAATTTTGAATTACCTGAAAACTTTCTTGACAAAACATGGGATAAGCTGTATTTTGAAATTAAATCAAAACTGTTTGCGGATAGAATAAATTATATTTTTCTTGATGAAATTCAGAATATACCTGATTTTGAAAAGTTAGTCGATGGGCTTTATGCAACCGAAAATACAGACGTATATATCACAGGCTCTAATGCGAATTTACTATCAAGTGAATTAGCCACCCTGCTAAGTGGCAGGTATATTGAGATTTCAATTTTACCATTCTCTTTCAGCGAATATTTGGAGTTCAGAGTTATTGATACAAAAAATAAATACCTGAATTACGAGGCATTGTTTTATGATTATGTAAACGAAACTTCGTTGCCAAAAGGTGCTGAATTAAGGGAGGAGGGTTTTGACAAGATTTACGAATACCTTCAAGCTTTATATTCAACCATTATCGAAAAAGATATCACACAACGGCACCAAATTAACCACAAGAGAGCGTTTGGAAATGTTGTCAAATTTGTTGCAGCTAATATTGGGAGTCACCTATCGCCAAGTGGGATATCGAAAGCATTGAAAGCAGATAATCAGGAAATTCATCATGCTACTGTTGAGAAATTCATTGATTATTTAGTCGAAAGTTTTGTCTTTTATAGAGTCAATCGCTTCGATATAAAAGGTAAAAAACAGCTTGCTACACAAGAAAAGTATTATCTTGTGGATATAGGTTTATTGAATGTGCTTATTGGTAGGGAAAGAATAGCAGACAGGGGACATATACTTGAAAACATTATTTATCTTGAGCTAATCAGGAGAGGATACAAAGTTTGGACAGGAGCATTGCGTAATGGTGAAATTGATTTTACTGTTAAAAATCGCGATGGAAATACAGAGTATTACCAGGTCTCGTGGGAAATTTCAAACACCGAAACTGAAAAGCGGGAATTTACTCCACTTGAAGCTATACATGATAATTATCCGAAATTTCTTTTAACCACCGAATCGTTTCCACAAAGCAAAGAAGGAATAATTCACAAAAATGTATTTCAGTGGCTCCTCGAAAAGTAAATCATAGTTGTAACCTACTAAAATAAGGACATAGTCAAATTGTCCTTAGAAATGTGCATGGCGATTAGTGGCAAAATTGTTTCCACAGCATAGTTCTTGTTGCTATGGAAGGGATGTAGTTCACTGTGTGCTAAATTTTATAGGCTAAAGGTACAAAAAAGTTAACAACAAAGTCGGGGTGAAATAAAATTGGCGGTCAATGCCGTTCACACGCTTGTCAATGCCGATTGAACGTCCCTCCGAACCAATTGAACACTCGAAATAGTTGTTTAAATCCGCCTCAAACCTTTTGCTAAACACATTTTGCAAGGCGCAATTTTCTAAACCAAAAACATTACTTTTGCAACATGACTTTAAAAAATATGTTATGAAAAGAGACAATGCGGTTTTCGATATTATCCGTAAAGAACGCGAACGCCAGATGCACGGCATCGAGTTGATTGCATCCGAAAATTTTGTCAGCGAGCAGGTACTCGAAGCCATGGGTTCAGTGATGACCAACAAATATGCCGAAGGATACCCGGGCAAACGTTACTATGGTGGCTGTCAGTTTGTAGATCAGACCGAGCAGATTGCCATCGACCGTATCTGCCAGCTCTACGGTGCCGAATATGCCAACGTGCAGCCCCATTCCGGGGCACAGGCCAATGCAGCAGTTTTTCTCGCCTGCCTTAACCCCGGCGATACTTTCATGGGCCTCGACCTGGCGCATGGCGGTCACCTTTCGCACGGTTCTCCCGTCAACATTTCGGGATTGCTGTTCAGGGCTGTGGCTTACGGAGTAAAAGAAGACACCGGCCGTGTAGATTACGATATGATGGAAGAAGTGGCATTGCGCGAACGTCCCAAACTCATCGTGGGTGGTGCTTCGGCCTACAGCCGCGAATGGGACTACAAACGTATGCGCGAAATTGCCGATAAAATCGGTGCCCTGCTCATGATCGACATGGCGCATCCTGCCGGACTGATTGCTGCAGGCTTGCTCGATAACCCCTGCCAATACGCCCACATAGTAACCTCCACCACCCACAAAACATTGCGCGGACCCCGTGGCGGTATTGTGCTTATCGGCAAAGACTTCGACAATCCATGGGGAAAAGCCACACCCAAAGGCATCATCAAAAAAATGTCAGAAATCATGAATTCGGCTGTATTCCCGGGAATGCAGGGTGGTCCGCTCGAACACGTCATTGCTTCTAAGGCAGTGGCCTTTGGCGAAGCCCTCGATCCTTCGTTCCGCGAATACCAGATGCAGGTGAAAACCAACGCTTCCGTAATGGCCGAATCCTTCATCAAACGCGGTTACAAAGTAATCAGCGGTGGCACCGACAACCACTCCATGCTCATCGACCTGCGCACCAAATTCCCCGATATCAACGGCAAACAGGTCGAAAATGCCCTCGTACAGGCCGAGATAACCGTGAACAAAAACATGGTTCCCTTCGATCACCGTTCACCGTTCCAGACTTCGGGGCTGCGTGTGGGAACTCCTGCCATCACAACCCGCGGGTTGAAAGAAGACAGTATGGATAACATCGTCGAAATGATTGACCACGTAATCAGCAATTTCGAAAATACCCAAGTCATCGACGCTACACGCAAAAAAGTGTACGACATGATGCATTCCTACCCCTTGTTTGCCTGGTAACAAGTTGTATATCAACCGAAAATCCCGATTCTCCCGATTCGGGATTTTTTTTTACCTGAACTTCAATTCCTCCATCACCATCCAAGTCACTCGCAGGGGACTTGGATGTAAGCATGTTCCGAAATTACCTTTCGCAAAAATCATCTGCCCATGCTTGGTATTTCAC
>JAGOEF010000357.1 GCA_017997855.1 Bacteroidales bacterium | reverse complement strand
GCAAATATTATGGTCGAAGGTGCCAACACAGGAGCCACTACTAATAGTTACGGATTTTACTCACTTTCGCTGCCCGCCGGTAAATATTCCATACGCTACTCGTATATTGGTTACAACGATGAAGTAATCGAAATTAATCTTACCAAAAACCAGTCTCGTAATGTGAGCCTTAACAGTCGGGCTTATGTGACCGAAGAAATTGTGGTAACGGGCGAACGCACCGACCGCAATATTCAGGATAGTCGTATGAGTGTAAATAAGCTTCCGGTGGAAGAAGTAAAAACCATTCCGGCCTTTATGGGTGAGGTTGATGTACTAAAAACCATTCAATTACTGCCCGGTGTGCAATCGGCCGGAGATGGTAACTCTGGCTTTTACGTAAGGGGAGGGGGGCCCGATCAGAATCTGATTCTGCTTGATGAAGCTGTGGTGTATAATGCATCGCATTTATTCGGATTTTTCTCGGTGTTTAATGCCGATGCAATCAAAGATGTGGAATTGTATAAGGGGGGCATGCCCGCGCAATATGGTGGACGTGTAAGTTCGGTTCTCGATATTTCGATGGACAATGGCAATATGCGAAGCTATCATGTTGATGGTGGCATTGGTACCATTGCTACCCGGCTCACGGCTCAGGGGCCGATTATTCCCGATACCGCCAGTTTCCTTATTTCGGGGCGACGTACCTATATCGATATTCTGGTGAAACCTTTTGTTCGCGATACCAGTCCATTTAAAGGATCGGGCTATTATTTCTATGATTTCAACGCGAAATTCAACTATCGTTTTTCCGATAAAGACAGGGTGTTCCTCAGCGGATATTATGGCAAAGATGTGTTCACTTTTAAGAGTACCGAATCGAACTTTACCATGAAAATTCCCTGGGGTAACGGAATGGTGTCTGCCCGTTGGAATCACCTGTTCAATTCCCGGTTCTTTCTGAACTCAACCGCAGTATTCAGCGATTATCAGTTTTCGACCGACGTGGGCATGAAAAATGAAGATAGCAGTGATGGGTTCAGACTCATTCAAAACTCTGGTATACGCGACTTCAACTTTAAGCAGGATTTTACCTGGTTACCCAATCCGAAACACACGGTGAAATTTGGATTGTTTTATGTGTATCATATTTTTACTCCCAATACCGTGAATGCCGATTTTGGCGATATGGAATACAATTTCAACGGCAGGAACAGGCAATATGCCCACGAAGCAGCTGTGTATATTGGCGATGACTTTATTATCAACGATATCATTTCGGTGTACGGCGGTTTTCGCTTTGCCGGATTTTTTCAGTCGGGGCCGTTTACCCGCTACATAAAAGATCAGAATAACCTGCAGACCATCGACTCGGTAATGTATGGCAAAAACGCCCTCGTTTGCGATTATTATTCGCCTGAACCCCGTTTTTCGATGAAAATCAGCACAGGAAAAACATCAAGCGTGAAGTTGTCGTTTATGCAGAACAACCAGTTCATTCACCTCGCTTCGCTCTCGGCATCCACACTACCCACCGATTTGTGGGTTCCCAGCAGCGATAAGGTGAAGCCTCAGTTCGGGCGTCAGATTGCAGCCGGTTATTTCCGCAATTTTGGCAACAACCAGTATGAAGCCTCTGCCGAAATTTATTACAAACAACTTGATAACCTGATTGAATATATGGATGGTGCCATGTATGGCGACGACCTGAACGATAACCCCGACAATTATTTTATATTTGGTGAAGGAAATTCCTATGGACTGGAATTGTTTTTTAAACGCCGCACCGGCCGGCTGACCGGTTGGATAGGCTACACCTGGTCGAAAACCGAACGATGGTTCGAGGAGGTTGATAATGGAGACCCCTTCCCGGCTAAATACGACCGGCGCCACGATGTGTCGGTAACTGCAACTTATAGCCTTAATGAACGATGGACTTTCGGAATGGTATTCGTGTATGCCACCGGAAACACAACTACCTTGCCGATAGGTCGTTATGTTATCGATGGACAGATAGTAAACGAATATGGTCCGCGAAATTCGTTCCGCCTTGACCCATACCACCGCCTCGACCTTTCGGTTACTTATGTTCTGAAAAAGTCCGGTAAGTGGACTTCCGATCTCAATCTTTCGGTATATAACGTTTACAACCGGAAGAACCCCTACTTTATTTATTTCTTTTACGAAGGCAATGTCGATGAGGGTAGTTTCCGAACGGTGGCACGACAGGTTTCGTTAATTCCCATTCTGCCCGCTTTAACCTGGAATTTCAGCTTTTAACCATGAAACAGATTATTATCAATATATTTCTTGTTTTGACGATGATTCTTAGCATTGTCTCCTGCGAAATTGATATCTCTGTTGATTTGCCACGGCCCGAAGACAAGATTGTTGTTGAGGGTTACATTCAGAATGGGGCAGCTCCTGTGGTTTTTATAACAAAAAATTCCGGTTATTTCGATGTGGTTAATGCCGAGTCCTTGGTGAATATGCTGGTGTATTCCGATACAGTGCGGGTTACTGTCAGCAATGGGGTGAAGTCGAAGGAATTAGAAACGACAATACTTCCACAATTTCCCTATTTAGGTTATTCCTGCGAAGGTTTTGTGGGCGAGGTGGGGCAAGAATACCGCCTTGATATTTATTATGGCAGCAAGCATTATTTCG
>JAGOEF010000028.1 GCA_017997855.1 Bacteroidales bacterium | reverse complement strand
TAAATGATTGAGGCAACAATTAAAACATAAAAAACAAATGCCCACCAACGCAGGTATATGGGTGACTGAACCGAAAACTTAAATTCAAGTGTTTCGGAAATATTACCAGAAACATTGCGTGCTCTGACTTTAAAAGTATAATCGCCGGCAGGAAGGTAGGTATATTCTTTAAAGTCAGTTTTTCCCCATTCTGACCAATCGTCCTGAAATCCATCCAATAGGGTAGTGTACTCAATTTCTCCGTATGAATCATAAAACAGGGCTGTGAAATCGAAGCGTATGTGGTTCTTCGAATAATTCAGTACCGGAAATTTATGTTGTTTTCCTGTGCGATCGAATAAACTGTTTTCGATTTCATCAGGCAAGTCGGTTTTTCTGATCAGGCAATGGGTTTTTCTGTTCCCATGGTTTGTTTTTGAATAATCGTATTTTACCAAACCATCGAACCCACCAAACCATACGATACTGTCGTTGTCGCAGTAAATACTTTCAACATTGGTTTGCTTCAGTATTTCAAGTTCATGGGTGTGATATTGCACAATTTTTTTATCGTCGTAGGTCAGGTAACCGGTAACCCGGTTCGACTCTCTCTCGTTTATACTGCTAAACCAGATTTTACGCGGATATTGCTCCAGAATCGGAAAGAAATTTTTGGTGCCGGTGATTTCGATATTTTTAAATAGATGATGTTGGACAAATTTTTTGTTTACATACTCGAGAACACCTTTCTGTGTACTGAATATAATTCCATCCCTGGTTTTGTAAACATCAATCCAGGTGAAATCGGCAGGTAGACCGTTTTTTTCATCATAATGTGTAATTGCGGGTTTCAGCAAGCTGTTATTACCGAAATCTAGTCTGAAAAGCCCGTCGTTGTTTGAGCCAATCCAGACGATTTTATTATTGTCTTCGGCAATGGTTCTTACGTCATAATTCAAATTCTGTATGTTTCCTGTAAGAGTGAGGGTGTCGCCATGATATTCAAACAGTGAAATTCCGTTTTTTCCGATGGCAAACGCATAGTTGATGAATATCTTACTCAGGTGTATTTTCCTGAAGTCTCCCTCAAAAATCAATTTTACTTTGTCGTTTTCTAATAACTGGTAAATACCCTTCGAAGTGGCTAGAAATAATGCGTCGTTTATCTCGGTGATGTCATGAGTTTCAGCCGCAATGTCCGAAACCCGTACAAAGGAATTTTCGTCGTTGTAATCGCTCAACTCCGGATTTCTCATGTAGGGCGTATTGTAATAATACAGGCCCTGTGTGCTGCCCAGGTAAAGCGTTCCACGATAGCGGAACATTGTACTGATGGCCCCGTTAATGCCATAACTCGTGTTGAAGTATCCCAGCGCAGAAGGATAATCGACCATGGTAATTCCGTTATAGGTGGTTATCCACAACTGACCGCTTCTACCTACATACAAATCGGTTACCCGATTGTCGAGCATGCCATGTTTTTTATTGAGTGAAAATTTATATTGCCCGTAATCGTCGTAACAAATTATACCACCATACTCGGTACCTGTGACAATGGAACGATCCGAGAGCATGATGCTTTTAACGTATCCGTTCTCGTTGATATAAGAATCAGCATCTGTAGCAAAATAGCTGATTTTTCCGGGACTCAAAAAATAGAATCCATCGGTTTCGAGGCACTTTACTAAGATTGTTGTATCGTTAAATTTTAAAACATCAATCACACGATTACCTATAAAATACTCATTGTTGTTCACAGGTTTGATTCTTTTGCTTCCCGGATCGAAAACCTGTAAACCAATGCGTGGAGTCGAAATATAAATTTTCCCTTGAGCTTCGAAAGCTTTTATGGGTTCCTGAGATTTATATATCACCTGCAATGAGTCGTTTTTATTGGTTAAAATCATATCCTGACCAATAAAATAAACCTGACTCCCCAATGCTGTAATCAAATTAATCTGCCCGAAAAATATGTTCTCAGGTATTGCAAGTTCTTTAATTTCGACCCGGTTGAAGTGGGATTGCAGTCTTACAATTGAGTTATACCCTCCGGCATAAATATCCCCTTTGGGTGTAACGCATAAAATTGGTGTTCCTTTGAGCGGGTAACTTTGCCAGCTTGCATTGTCGAATCGCAGGATGTTGTTCAGGTTTCCAAAATACATAATGCCCAGCTGATCCTGAGTAACCGAAAAATTCTGGCTTTCCTGTTTATATTCCTTGGGAGCAAAATTAATGAAACGGGGCAGGCCATGTTCCAGATATTGGGCTCCTGCGTTACATCCAATTGTAAGAAATACTAAGGTTGAAACTACGCCAAGCCAAACCTTAAAACGATATTTGAGTTTTTCCGGGTACTTCATAAAGAATAAATCATGTGTCGAATCGAAAAACGCAATTTATCAAATATTTTTAATCATAACATTTATTTGTTTTATTTGTTATTATTGTTGATTGTGCACGAAACTATGAGCTCAGGAAAAGAAAACAAACCGCATATTGGAATTTACGGGAGGCGTAATGCCGGGAAAAGTACGCTGATAAACCGTCTTACCAATCAGGAGATTTCCATTGTATCGGAACACGCCGGTACAACTACCGATCCGGTAAAAAAAAGCGTTGAAATTACAGGTTTTGGCCCTGTGATTATTATTGATACTGCCGGTGTGGATGATATCGGTCCGCTGGGCGAAAAACGGGTGGCCAAAACCCTGCATTCGGTCGACAGTATCGATTTGGCAATTGTTGTAATTACTGATAATACCATTGCGGATAGTGAAAAAACACTATTTGAATTGTTCCAAAAAAAGGAAATCCCCTTTTTTATCGTTCACAATAAGTCAGATATAAGTCCGCTTGACCCCGTTTTGGCTGACAAATTAAAAAAGGAATTCAATGTTTCGGTGACTGATTATTCGGCAGCCACCGACAATAATATTGAGCAAATTATCGGGCTTATTAAAAGAAGCATTCCCGACTTATCGTGGAAAACGCAGTCGATGCTGGGCGGACTGGTGGCTTATGGTGATATCGTACTGTTGATTACTCCCATCGACATAGAGGCTCCCGAAGGCAGGCTTATTCTACCACAGGTGCAGACTATCCGCGACATACTCGACAACGATTGTACTGCCATCGTGGTCAAAGAGCGTGAGGTTGATGCTTTTCTGAGGAAAACCAACATCAAACCCGCATTGGTTATCACCGATTCTCAGATTTTTCTTAAAGCCGATGCAAGTATTCCGAAAGAAATTCCGCTAACCGGTTTTAGTGTATTACTGGCGCGTTACAAAGGCGACTTCGAAAACTATTTGAAAGGAACCCCAAAAATTTCGGATTTGACAAACGGCGACAGGGTGTTAATTCTCGAAAGTTGCACCCATCATGTTTCGTGTGATGATATTGGCCGGGTGAAAATACCCAGATGGCTCACCAATTATACCGGAAAGCAATTGGAGTTTGATGTGGTAACCGGCTTAGACAAACTGCCCCGCGATATTCACAATTATGCCCTGGTGGTTCAGTGTGGGGGATGTGTATTAACCCGCCGGCAGGTTATCAACCGGCTGAGGCCTGCGGTTGAAGCCGGTATTCCGGTAACCAACTATGGCATGGCAATAGCCTGGATGCATGGCATTTATCAGCGTGCTGTGGCCCCGTTCACCACCAATACAAACGAAAGCGAATATTTGTAGTTGTTTATTTTACCTTACCAATTTTTTCTTCAATCGAGGCAATTTTGCCGGTAATTCTGCCCATCGGTTTATTGGTTTGAATATCGAATGTAGCTGTACAGTACACACGGTTTCCCGCATCTGCCACCAATGCATACGCCTTGTCGACCAGGTTTAGCGATTCCTGCAGGGTTGCGGTTTCCACGATGGTAGCCATGGGGGTCAGCCGGTAATCGTAGCCCGATTCGGCAACCATTTTGACAATTCGGCTCACATAAGGACTTACACTGCTTCCGCAGTCGGTAGGGAACATGGCAAAACTCATCAGTACAGACATGATACTTTGTGCTAAGGGAGGTATCCGAACAATAAGTTGTTTATTTCGCTGCTTACCTTCCGGTTTATTATTACGGTTGCTTCTTTATAGGCGTCGTTGATGGCGTCGGTGTTGTTTTCGCCTTCGCCTTCGGCTGTAAAACGCTTCTGATATAGCAGATTGTTCTGGTTGTCCGACATGCTTACCGTGAGTTCAACACCTGCACTGCAATATCCGTGTGAGCTTTCCTTGATGGTGGCATCCGATGCTATCTGAATTTTAAAATCAGCCAGTGAATCGGCTTTAACAATACTATTGTTTGTGGCCAGTGAGCCCTGCATGGCATCACGCATAATGGTTTTGTTGTTGGGTTGCCCCAATTGTTTCTCGAAACTTTCGATAAAAAATGAGGGTTTACTAATCTGTATCAATAATGTGCTTTTGCTGACCGGAATTTGCCGGATGATACTTCTCACCAACGGATCTTTCGTTACGCGCGACCAGGCAACCATATCAAGCCCCGACGAAAGTGTCTCGTTTTTGTTGGAACTGGTGATTTTATTCAGATTGCAAACAATCCTACCCGTATTGTCGCTTATATATTTGGTTTGTATGAGATTTCCCGACGACAGGTTTACTTCGACCGGTATGTTGGCAACGGGTATGTTTTTCGAATCATAAACGGTAAATGTTTTATCGGCAGCTGCAATGGTTTTACCCCGTACAACCGATAGTTCGGGTTGGGGATATTTTACCTGAAGCGACTGCAATATTTCTATCATCGACGAAAAGCATAAACGGGCAAGATCGGTCGATTCTCCATTGACATTAGCGGCGGTGCTTTCTCCCATATAGGGTTTAAGAACGGCAAGTCCATCGGCAAAAAAACTGAAAGCTTCAAAATATGCATTATTCTTCAGTTGCTTCAGTCCTTCGTTATATTTCAGTAACGCATCGTTGATTGCCTGATTTTTTCGCTCGGCTTTCAGGCTGGCATGTTTCTCTTTCGAGAGCCGGTAATAAACCCAATAGTATTCTTTGCTTTCCCAGGTTTCGACCAGTTCGTATCCTTCCAGAAAAATGTCGGAGGAAGCTTTTATTTCGCTTGACCAGTTTTCGTTGATATGATAATTGTTTTCGATTACCGACAAAACAGATGAACTCGAAATATTTACCGAAATCTCGCGGCTCAAATCACCCAATGCCTGTTGCTGGGCTGTCTGTGTGTAGTCGGCAGGGTTGTATCCTGTTTTTGGAGCCGAGCCGATTCCAATATAGTAGAACGAATTTACCGGTTTGGTTTTTACCCATTCGGGAGGTGGCGACTTCTGGCTTGCTGACTGTTTGAGGCCATTACAAGCCGTAAGCAGCAGGAGAGATGCGAATATTAAAACAATTGAGATTCTCATTTTTCAGGATCATAAGTGTTTACAGCATCGGCAACTTTTCCTGCAGCTACAGTCATGGCTTCTCCGTTCAAGGTATTGTAATCTTTGATTACCCTGCGGCCATTCAGCAAATCCTGCAATGCTTTTATATCTTTCGGGTTGTCGTTAACCACATCTTCGGAACTGGCAGAACCTGAGTTTTTCCAGTAACCGGGTATGAGATTCTTCTTATCACCCCCATAATCAGCGTACACTATATTGTCTTCGCTGATAAAGGTGTGGCTGTTGGTGCTGATAATTTCGCCGGTTTTACTTTTCACGAGCTTATAGGTAAACGAAATCTTCACACTGCGTCCCATCGAGTACTCTTTATAAATCACTTTTTCGTAATCGGTAACAGTTTTTACGTTGCCAGCCTCGTCTTTTACCTGCCGTAGCTTTTTTATGTAGCCCCGTTTTTCGGTTTCTTTCAGGGTGCCTTTGTCGTATGCAAATGCGGTTATACTGGTATATAAACTGATATCAGCAGCCGATCGGGCAGTTGCAGAATTCATCTGATTCGATTGTGTCGGAGCTTCCATGAGTTTAATAAACGGGTTTTGTTTTTCCTGAATCGATTTATAAATCAGTGCTTCAAGTCCCGATTCAATATCACGGCTGGTAGTCTTATTTTCGACCGGAAAAATAACCAGATTTAATGTGGCTTTTTTAAGGCTCTCGGCTTTTAAATCGTAAGAGTCTTTGTAATTACCATACTCGTTTATGATTTTATCGTACAGATAATAGGCCGACCGATACAGTTTATTGTCGAATTTAAGCTGTGCCTGACGGTAAACCGGTTCATACTGGGCAATACCAAGTTTTTCTTTGGCATCTTTGTAATTGGGTTGAAGGGTGGTAATTTCACGGAACAATTTTTCGGCTTCCGGAAATTTTTCAGATTCAAGGAGCTTGCTTGCTTCTAAATATTTATCGGCAAGATATATGTCTTTTACCTCATCGTAATACTCACGATAAAAAGCCGGGAAATTCAGCTCTACTCCAATGGCTGTTATTTTATTGAAGTAATCATCAGCATCCTTAAAATTGTAAACGGCTTCCTGATTATTGCCTTCGTTATAGGACTTATTGAACGCCGAGAGCTTCTTGTCGAGTACCCGTTGTCCGGTGCGCTTCATTCCCATTTTTGCTTCCACATTACTCGACTTGGCAACCACTGCCTGATAGTAATAATCGGCAGCATCGGCATACATTCCGGCTTCCTCCATTTTTGCGCCTTTTTTTGTCATTCGCGACGACAGGCAGGCTGTTGCCAACACTGCCATTCCGATAATCAAAAGAATCGATGTAAACTTTTTCATAGGCCGAGTCCTCGTAATTTATAGCTTGTAAAATTATAAAACATATTGATATTTATTATTGTCTGAGGATGTCTTTTTCGGTATTGACAACTTTCTGGTAGTGGTCGTCGCTGTAATCAATCATCAAATCGCCATTTACCTTGAAGAATTTAATGTAATTTACATGTAAGCTCCTGAACAGCGTATCGTAGTAAATACCTTTCATAACCTTGATTTGTTTGTTCCCGCTTTTGTAGTCGCGCATCTGGGCCTGAGCACCACTGGTAATGCTAATCGGTCCGCATTTCAGAACCTGGCCGTTGTTGGTGTAAAAACTTACCACCCCGTTGCGGCTGCTTAAACGCGTAAGCATTTGCAGATTTGTGTAAAATCCTTTGTATGTAGTTTTAAACGATGGGCTCAGCGTGTTCAGGGTTGCCAGTATTTCTTTTCCCGTTATGTCGAGGTTGGTGTTTTCGAGGGTTTCCATGAGTGCAAAAAAACCGGCGATACTGCGATTGTATTTCATCGAAATGTATTGGTCGGTAAGTTTTTTCCAGGTATCAACAAACTCAAAGCTTCCTGCTGCCCTGAACTCCGGACCTATTGTATAACGGGCTTCTCCAAGACCTCTTTCAGCAGTTACCACAATGGCATTCCGGTCGTTTTGATAGATGGTAATGTTTTCGTCCCATGTGTCGTCTTGTACATACATAAAGCCTTGTACTTCACCGGTTTCCGAAAGCAGTCCCTGAAACGCATAGGGTTTGTTTCGGGTAGCTGTGTCGAGCGAAATCTGTACCAGCCAATCCATATTACCCGATGGGCTCATTTTCAGCACAAACTGGTCGTCGGGAGATTTCGCTTTCAGTGTGTTTTTATCCGATGTAAGGGTTCCGCTAAACTGGCCGGTGAGATAAATATTGCCGTTTTTGTCGGAAGTAATGCCTCCGGGAGCAATGTAGCCATTCGACTGAAACGTGCTCACCCAAACCAGATTGTTTCCCTTGTCGTAGGTGGCCAGAAATAGACCGGTTGTGTTTTTATCAGGGTTGTAAATGGTTTTCCCAAGCTGAAGGCTGTCTTTAAAAAAGCCTGCCACCACGTAGCTGTTGTCTTTTAGTTGAATTAAGTCGTTGGAACTTCCGGTTCGCGCTCCACCGGCTTTGTAGATGCGCTCCCATACATATTCGGGTTGATCGGTTGCCGGATTGCGTTTTTCGGGGGCAATAACGTTCAGCTTCGATTTCTTGTATTCAGGCATACATGCACCGATTGGAGCGTTAATGTAGGTTGGGTCGCAGATGGTGTAATTACCGCCTTTATATTCAATAAAGTCACCGTAAACATTCTTTCCAAAATTAACGGCTGTAGCCACATGCAGCGGGTAACACAGACTGATAACCGGGAGTTGCATAAATTCGCTGACCAGAAAAGCAAAGAAAACTGAGCGGTCTTCGCAGTCGGCAGCCGGATAATACAGCATTTCTTCGGCGAAAAAATATTTTTCTTTACCAAACTGCTCCTGATCGGTTTTATACTCAAAACCGGCTTGAACGAACTTCAAAAGAAATGCTACCGCTTCTTTTTCGTTCATCGAATGTACCACCGGCCAGAGCGATTTAGCCAGCGATTCTTTGGTAAGCTCCGAAACTCCGGCATCAAAATACAGCCCAATGTTGCATTGCGGGTAGTTTTTGTAAAATTCAACCAGGTTTTTGTTGTATTGCACCGAAAACGAATATTTTTTTGAATCATGGGTAAAACTGATATTGCGCTTCAGCGTATCTACCGGCAAAGCCGGTGGGCTGTAAAGATTGAAATTCATAATCTGATTGGCTTCCGGGTAATCGTTGGCATAGGTAAACAGGGTTCCCGGGTTATCACCGAAAAGATAGTATTTCAATCCGTCGAACGAGTAATAATTGTAGCCATATATCTGATTCACCGATGGTACAAGCAAATACACCATATTGTTCTGATATCCAACCTTGGTTTTATAACCCATTTTGGTAAGTATGAACCATTGAAACAATCTCTGGGTGTTCTGGTCGCCCGATACTTGTGCCGAAAGTTGACGGGTAAGTTCCCAAAGGCCCCAGTCATTCAGGTTCATGTGTGATTTAATTTTTAACACCTGCCCGGTTATCGAATTGTAATCGAACTGTATCATTTTTTCCCAGTACGATGCAATACTGCTTTCCGAAACATCATTACCAAATTTTGTGCAAACCTCCATCGGTACGGTTATCTGAACCATAGAACCATAAAATGTAAATGTTGCCGCTTTATAGTCGATGTTGGGTTTGCGCTTCTCGTCAATGGGGATTGCCTGCCGGGGTTTCATAGAATACGACTCGGTTGAAACCTGATTCACAATTTGTTTGGGTTGTATTTTTCGAACAGGCTCAACATTAATAATTTGCTTATAAACCGGGATTTTTTCGGGACCCGGCATCTCTTCGACCGACATGGCCTTAAATAGCTGAAACTGTTCCCAGTCTTTCTTCAGATAATCGGCAAATTCTTTATCCGCCTGCTCAACGTATTTTCGATAATCGTCACGAAGTTCCTGAAGACCTTTTTCGTATTCCTGTTTGAATTTTTCAAATTCATCGTCGGTTTGAGCCTGAACCGATGAGCCTATTGCTATAGTAACAATGAATGCCAGAAGTATCGGTTTCTTTTTCATAGAGAGATTATTAGAACACTAAAATAAACAATTATTATGCCAGCACAAAATTGAAGAAAAGAATAACTTCAAAATACTCAATACGACTTATTTGGGGTCTTTAATTCGTGATAATGCGTGTATCCATTTGCGCTTTTCAAAATTGAAACGTTCCAGATTTTCGGGTTTTACGGGTTCTGCAGGAGGTGCCTGAAATGTAAGCGGGTCGATTTTGGCACCGTTTTCGTGTATTTCGTAATGGAGATGAGGGCCTGTCGACCAACCGGTACTACCCACGTAACCAATTATGTCGCCTTGTTTTACGTAATCACCGGCCTGAAAATTGCCAAACGAGTTGAAGTGCATATAGACTGTTGAATACACACTATTATGAACAATTTTAATGTAATTTCCAGCACCCGATTCGTATCCGCGAACCGCAATCCGCCCATCGGAAGCGGCAAAAACCGGGGTGCCATAGGGTGCTGAATAGTCCACCGCCCGGTGTTCTGTTACCTTGTGAAATATGGGATGCATGCGGGCATTGGTATATCGGCTGCTCACATTGCTGTATTGCAGCGGAGCCTTTAAAAATGTCTTTCGCATACTCATGCCGCTCGTGTCGAAGTATTGCTGGATGCTATCCTGTTCGAAGGGAATTGCCCACAACTCTTTTCCGCCGTGTGTAAATACAGCTGCCTCCACTTCGATGTTTCCGATGCTCTCTCCTTCGACGCTGAGTTCTTTATAGAGTACTTTAAAATAATCCCCCTTTTGTAATCCATAGAAGTCAATCGTCCAGGCAAAGGTTTGCGATAATTTAATTGCCAGTTCCCAGCTCAGATCCTGACCAACCAGGGTGTTCCACAGCGATGTCTCGATTACCCCGGTAGCGCTGAGGTGCAGTGTGTCAACCTGTTTTTGATATTTTTTAGCAATTACCGAATCGGGATATGTAAAATCGAAGCTGGTATACACCACCAATCCGTTTTCGTAAACCAGGTATTTGGTTTGGGGAATGCTATCAGACAGTGTGTCAACGAACACAGTGTATTTGTTCCCAACGTGTATCATGGTCAGGTTAAGGCTGTCGCACGACATTTGCCCGATTTTATGAATTAATGTTCCCGAAATTCCATATTTCGAAAGAATGGAGCCAATGGTTTCACCCGTTCTGACCGTATCGGTGATAATCTGAAACGTACCAACAGGAATTCCGTAGAGGCAAACTGCTTCTTTTTTTTCGGGAGGAGCCTGAGTGCCACCCAAAGGGAAGAAACGCACATAAAGCACGACAGCGCTTACAGCCAACACAATCAAAAAAATAGCAATCAGCAGGTGTTTCTTCATCCTATCGGTTTGAGCACAATATTAATAATTTTCCTCGGTACAACAATGGTTTTTACAATTTGTAAACCCTCGGTCCATTTTGCAGTTCGCTCGTCCGACATGGCTGCCGCAATAATTTCATCCTGTGTGGCTTCAACCGGCATATCGATGGTGAAACGTGTTTTCCCGTTGAACGAAACCGGATAGCTGATGCTCTGTTCCTTCAGGATTGACTCATCATAGGCAGGCCAGCAGGTATTTACAATGCTTTCGGTTTTGCCCAGCAAGTGCCACAGTTCTTCGGCAATGTGAGGGGCAAAAGGTGAAAGTATTATGCAGAGGGGTTCGAGAATACAGCGTTTATTGCATTTCGAAAGCTCGTTTACGCAAATCATCATGGCACTCACTGCAGTGTTGAAACTAAACCTTTCGATGTCGTCGGTAACTTTCTTAATGGCAGTATGTAATGTCTTTAATTCTTCGGGGGAGGCCGCTGTCTCGCTTACCGAAAATTCGTTATTCTCGTTGTGATAGAGTCTCCAGAGTTTTCTGATAAAGCGGAACACACCCTCGATTCCATTGGTATCCCATGGTTTTGCCTGTTCCACCGGACCCAGAAACATTTCGTACAAACGCAATGTGTCGGCACCATAGCGCTCAACCAGATCATCGGGGTTGACCACGTTATACAGCGATTTCGACATTTTTTCGATTTCCCAGCCACAGAAATATTTTCCGTCTTCGAGAATAAAGTCTGCACCGGTAAATTCGGGTCGCCAATTTCGGAACGCTTCCAGGTCGAGCACATCGTTATGCACTATATTCACATCAACATGGATGGCCTGCACATCGTAGCCTTCGCGCAGGTTGTACGAAACGAACGAATTGCTCCCTTTAATGCGGTACACAAAGTTCGACCGGCCCTGAATCATGCCCTGATTTATCATTTTTGCAAATGGTTCCTGTTTCGGGGTTAAGCCCAGATCGTAGAGGAACATATTCCAGAAACGCGAATAAATCAGGTGTCCCGTGGCATGTTCCCGACCACCGATATACAGATCAACCTGTTGCCAGTAGTTCACTGCTTGTTTCGAGAAATATTCTTCTTTGTTGTTCGGATCCATATAGCGCAGATAATAACCGCAGGACCCGGCAAATCCGGGCATGGTTGATGTTTCCAGGGGATATCCGTCTGCGGTTTGCCAATGTGCAGCCCGTGCCAATGGAGGTTCGCCGGTTTCGGTTGGCAGGTATGC
>JAGOEF010000027.1 GCA_017997855.1 Bacteroidales bacterium | reverse complement strand
GCGTAGCCCTGCCCGGCGATTCGCTCGAAGTGCGCGAGGGAGAAGTGTATATTAATGGTAAAAAACAAAAAGAATACGAAGGCAAACAGTTTAATTATTACGTAAGTCTGCGTAACGATGCCGTAGGCAACTACAACATGAATCAGGGACTCGATGCCGAAGTGCTGAAGTCGTTCGATATAAACTACGAAGATATGTATGTGCTGGCTCAGACACAACAAGGCATGGAATATGTTCGCTATCTGGACGCCCGAAAATACCGGGTGCCCATTTCTAATGAATATTTGATGCCATTGACCAAGGCTGGCGTCGAAAAAGTGAAAGGAATTTACAATGTGGCCTCTGTTGTGAAATCGTCACGGGCAAAAGGAGAACGGTATTATCGGATTTTTCCGCATAATCCTGCATACAACTGGAACGAAGACTGGTTTGGACCATTATGGATTCCGAAAGCCGGAGCCACCATTGCCCTCGACACATCCAATCTGGCTCCTTACGAACGCATCATTGGTTATTATGAGCATAACAAACTTCGGGTTGAAGGCGATAAAATATTTATCAACGATAAAGAAACCAAACAATACACATTCAAAATGAACTATTACTGGCTGATGGGTGACAATCGTCACAATTCGGCCGATAGCCGGTTCTGGGGTTTCGTGCCCGAAGACCATGTGGTTGGAAAAGCTTCAATAATCTGGTTCTCGAAGGATAAAGAAACCGGTAAAATCAGATGGAATCGTATACTTAAAAGAATTCATTCGGTATAGGCATGAGGCGTCTGAAGTTTTTTTTAGTAGCATTTTCGGTAGTTGTTCTCATTCTGTTTATTTTCTACAAACCGGTTTCGGTTAAGATGCATCATCTGCCCGACGATGACAGCCATTTTGTAGTGATTGAAAAAATGAATGGAATTCATCGGTTCTACAATGCCCTGCTACCTTCGGTCGAAAAGCTCGAACCCGGTGACCTGATTGCTTTTTATGATGTTGAAGTTAATGATGTAAAAATAGACCGGCGCAATATCCTTATCAGAAGAATAGTAGCTTTACCGGGCGATATTATCGAAATAAACAATAAAAACATTGTCGTCAACGGTAAGGCACTTCCCGAAGGGCACCCCCTGTTTTTTGAGTACCGGCTCAGTCTCGACAATATGAGTCCTGATGAGATGTTGGCCGGAAAAACCATTTACCACATCGAGGAAATTCAGAATAACAAGGCATATAACATAACCTGTGATGCAAATACTGCATCCGAAATTGCCAGAAATAAAGGAGTAATCAACATACGACCACTCAGCCTGGCTAAAGGAGATGCTTCGATGCGCTACTTCCCGAAAAATCAATATTTCGATTGGAATAAAGATTATTTTGGACCCGTTGCTGTGCCACGATCCGAAGTAAGCATTATGCTTAATTACAGGAATGCAGCAGCTTTCCGAAAAATTATCGAGGTTTACGAAGGCAACGCAATGCAGGTTTCGACTGCAGGGATTAAAATTAATGCTCTGCCGGTAACCGAATACCGTTTTTCGTCGGACTATTATTTTGTGATGTCCGACGACCGTGACCATGGTACCGACTCGCGGCATTTTGGCTTTGTGCCCGCATCGTATATCATCGGAAAAGTAATCCTGTAATGGCACAAGTTCCCGTCATTCTCAGCACAGCCTATTTCCCGCCAATACAATACTATTGTAAGATTGTTGAGTATAGCACTGTCATTATTGAATCGGAAGAAAGTTATTTCAGGCAAACCTATCGAAACCGCTGTCAGATAATGAGCGGTAACGGTGTAATCAGTCTGAGCATTCCCGTTGTTAAAAACGAAAACAGCCGTTGCATCCGTGATGTGGCCATTGATTACAGCACTGCCTGGCAACGCGAACATTATCAGGCAATTAAATCGGCATATCGCAAATCGGCATATTACGATTTTTACATGGATGACTTTGCCTTGTTTTTCGAAAAAAAAGAAAAATTCCTTTTCGATTTGAACCATAAAATAATTCTCACCTGTAACGAAATCGTCGGAATCGAAAGAAAATTTGAACAGACCGAAAGTTTTCAGAAATCATACCCGGCTACGGCAGATTTCCGTTACAGCATCAATCCAAAAACGCAACAGCAAAAAGAAGACAGGGGCTTTGTTGCACAAACCTATTATCAGGTATTTTCGGAAAAATTCGGATTTGTTGAGAACCTGTCTGTTCTCGATTTAATTTTCAACGAAGGCCCGCTGAGTTTAGAAATACTCAAGCGTAGCATTAAACTGCAATAAGCTTTTATGCCTGTATTTTTTCGGCAAATTGTCTGCCGTAGTCAATTAACTCGTGGCTGTTTCGGCTACCGGGTCTGAACTTCATAGGTTTGGGATCGAGAACCACATTTAGTTTCAGGCTTTTCAACATCCCGTCGATTATGAGAGAACCTTCGCCGCTCCATCCGTACGAGCCAAAGGCAGCCGCCGGTTTGCCCCTGTCGCGCAAGGGGTTAATCAGTGCAAAAAGTTTATATACCGGCAGTAATATGTTTTGGTTCAGGGTTGGACATCCCAGCATCAGTGCATCGGCGCCCACCAGTTTCGAATCGAGTTCGCCCAACTGAATTTTTTCGATATCGAGTAGCTCAACATCCACATTACCCACCAACCGAATTCCTTCGGCAATAAATCCGGCCATTTCGGCAGTATATCCATAAGCCGAAACATAAGCAATCAACACTTTTTTGGTAGTGCGCGTATTTTCGGCGATATACTCTTCGGATATGCGCTTCGACAGTTCAACTTTTTCTTTCCACGAAGAACGCAGAATCGGGCCATGTCCCGGAGCAATAATTTCGATGGGCAGGTCTTCTATCTTTTCGATAGCCTTAAGCATAAAACGACTAAACGGTTTAAGAATCACATCGAAATAATAACGAAAAGCGGCATCGTAGGGTCCGGTCAAGTCATCGAACATGGCTTTATCGCAATAATGTGCGCCAAACGAATCGCAGGTGAAAAGCATTCGGTCTTCAACAAGGTAAGTGTACATACTGTCGGGCCAATGCAGGTTCGGGGCTCCGATAAATTTCAGTGTTTTATTGCCCAAATCGAGTGTATCGCCATCTTTTACAATCAAACTTTTAAACGGATGTCCAACAATGTCATCAAGATATTTAATCGCTTGTCCACTCCCAACAACAACAGCTTTCGGGGCCAGTTTCAGCAAATGCACCAGACTTCCCGAGTGGTCGGGTTCGGTGTGATTCAGCACAATATAATCAATATCTGCCGGGTTCGTAACTTCTTGTATTTTTAACAGATATGTTTCAAAGAATTTTTCCTTGGCAGTTTCGACCAATACTTTTTTATCCGCATCGATAAAATAGGAATTATAGGTAGTTCCAAATTCGGTTTCCATTACAATATCGAAGCTTGTAATTTCGGAATCGAGAATTCCAACCCAAGACACATCATTGGTGATTTTCAACACTTTATCGTCAATCACATTTCGCGTAAAAGCCATCTCGTAAATATTTTTAATTCGGTTATAAAAATAGTATTTTCGCGCCATGGACAAACAAAAACATTCAGAAAAAGTTCAGCCAATTTTGGTTTATACCGATTTTACATCTACCGGGAACAAGGCTGTAGAGTGGGCAGTTTTTTTATGCCGCGAAATGAGTCGCAGGTTGATATTACTTCACGTTGTGGACCATAATACTGCGATAATGTCGGGTAATACCGATGCATACCTCTGGGCAAAAAAGAAAATCAGTGAACTGAAAGCGTCCATTGAATTGTCGGGGGCTGCCAAAGTAAATACCTATGTTGAAGAAGGCTGCAACTGTACATTAATAAGCCGCACAGCCGAAGAAGAAGATGTTATTTTCGGAATTGTGGGTGTACATGGCAAAAACGATCCACAATACCTGAGTGGAACCACAGTACTTAAAATGGCACGCCGCTCTCGTATTCCTTTTCTTTTTCTCGGCGAACGCACACCCAACCCCGCAAGCCTTGGGAACATTGCCTTCCCATTGAATTTCCAGAAACAAATGAAAGAAAAAGTTGCCTGGGGAATCTTTCTGTCGAAACATCTGCACCGCGAGGTCGAAATAATCACTCCTGAGAAGAATGACGAATTACAAAACAATATTCTTTTCACCAATAAGATGTTTCAGCAACTCAATATTAAATTTCGGCACACCCAAATTAAAGGCAGTATTTTTAATATCGAAAGCAAAGCCATGAATTATGCAGTGCAGCATAAAATGTTGGTTTCGGTGCTGCTGCTCGGAAAATCATCTTTTATCAGCGAACACCTGTTTGGAGCCCGTGAATTAAAATATATCTGCAACAAAAATCATCATGCCGTGTTTTTATTGAATCCACGTAAAGACCTATATATTCCCTGTATTTAGTTTAGCGCAGAAAACTGTTAATTCGAAGCCTGATATTCGCAAAGCAAACCAGAAGTAATACAACCATCATTGCCAGTGCTGTGAGTGGAACAGCCGTATTGTAAGCAGCAGATGCCTCATAACCTAAAATCAGAATTTTGCTCATGTAAAAATTCCGGATGAAAATCAGGGGAACAAATGCCAGGAGGTTAATTACCAGCACCAAAACCAGCACCAAAACCAGGTAGGGCATAGCAATGGTTTGATTATTATAACCCAATAAACCGAGTTTTATAATGTTCTCTTTATTTTTCTGAAGTAGCAGCATAACACTGGTTATCAAAAGCCAGAATGCCAGACCTGTTATGATTAAACCAATTCCAACAACCAATGTTATGATAATTCTTAAAAACATCAGTGCTTTGCTGTTACTGAGCTCGCTTTTGTTGACATCATAATTCTTCTCCTCAAAAAAACGAAACATACCGGCATCAGACGGGTCGCTGGCCACTACGATCAAACGGCTTGGCTCGGGCAAGGTATCGCTGCCATATTTGCCATTTCCCCATTCAATAAACTCCTGAGGTACAAGCAGTGTGTTAATTCTGTCGCTGAAGCCCACAATGCGTGCTTCAAATTTTTGGCGCTTCCCTTTTCCATGAACAACAACATTGAATTTAACCAGCGATGCCGATTTTTCGCTCACCTGTGGCAGATTTTGAGAGGTGGCAAATCCAAAATTATACAGATTCAGATAGGTTTTGGGCAAAATTACCGGAATAAAAGTATCGCCTTCTTTCCATGCCCAGTTATGATAATTCACATCAATATAAGCCGCCGGAACTGCCTCAAAAAACAAATCGGTATAAAAACCGGCCAGTGGGCTGTCCTTATCGGTAAAAGCAGCCACCCCAAAGCTGCAATTGGTAAATGGGGTTACATCCTTCACAAATTTTTGCTTTGTAAGCTCATCTATTTCAGTTTTCGAAAACGAAGGTTTATCGCGTTTTTGATTATCAATCTGCTGTAGGGTTTCGTCGCTGGTAATTCGTTTACTGATGATGATATATTCTTCTTTCCAGAACCCTTCATTATCGGAAAAAACACTTTTAACATCAAAATAAAAGCCGGCAGCAACCAGCATAATTACCAAACCGACAAAAGCTCCGATAAACGCAGCAGCCAGTTGCCAGATACTAATTTCTGCTTTAAAGACTTTCCAGATCATAATGCCGGAGGTATCGGTGATTGTGCAAGGCAAGACTCTGATAACAGGACTCCTGATCTCAACCTGAATAATACATTATAAAATTTATTTCTCATGAATTATAAATTATATATGATGTCGAAAGGAATTTGATGATTGTTTCCGAGACTGGTCAATATTACCCCGGCTCCATGCGCTGCAACCTCTTCGGTAATTAGTTGCCATGCAGCAACAGCGTTGTAGTCGTCGAGGTGACTGAACGGCTCATCAAGCAAAATAAAACCGAAGGGCTGGCATAAGGCCCTGATGATGGCCAACCGTTGCTTCTGTCCGTATGACAAGGTCTTTACTTTTTGTCTTCGTTGCTGTTCGAGCCCCAACCTGACTAGCATTTTGTCAATTTCGGAATGGCTTTTAAAAGAAGTAATCCTGTTTTTTAGCTGGATGTTTTGCTCAAGGCTCAGTTCGTCGAACAAGGATAAGCCCTGATGAACAACCGATATTTTCCGGCTCAGTAAAACGCTTCGTTCTTTTGCTGAAAAATACAGCGGGTTCTGACCATCAATCATTACAGTTCCCACATAATCGGTCCGTCGCCCGATGATAATGTTGAGCAGGGTGGTTTTGCCCTTCCCTGACGGAGCCGAAATCAACACCTTATCGGTACCTGAAACTGAAAAATCCCTTCCCCAAACATCCGAAGCACTATAGTCGGTTTCGAATAACGGGGAAGGGATAAGTTTTGAAAATTGAATTAACATTACAATAAAATACCTTCCTTATTTGCTTTCCTGCATGAGTTTTTCAATTTCGGCCCATTCTTCTTCGGTAAGGTCTGAATATTCACCACCCAGTGAATCCATTTCATATTCTTCGTCATCGTAACCGCCAAAGAAATCATCCATCAAGCCATCGAAAGCTCCCATCTCGTCAAGGTTTTCGATAACCTTGTTCCAATCGGCTTTTTGAATACTTTCGTTGAAACGCAGTTTGGCTGTGAGTGTCCATTCACCCTTTTCAGCATCAAAATGTATGTGTCCGTAATTGTCCGAAAAATTGAACCCTACCATTTTCTCGGCCATCTTAACTCCTTCGGAATCCGGCAGACTGTTTACTACATTACTGCTGATCCAGATATTGAAATCTTTACTATCCTTCAGGAACGCATTGAAATCTTTGTCTTCGAGAATTGATTCTTTTTTGTCCTGATTCATCAAGGCAAAAAATCTTTTTTCAAGATCATAATCGTAGCCTTCTGCCAAAACCAATACCATCATTTTTGTTTTGCTCCAACCAACAATCATATCGCTTTCGGGCATGAAGTAGCTAATTCCGTCTTTTTCTTCTGCCTTAAACGGAACTTCGAGCTCCTCGCTGATTAACTTAATATTGGCTTCGAGTTTTTCTTTATCGACACTCGCAATAACGCCTACAATCACATTTTCCTTATCCATATCGGCAAATGCATACAGCATTTCGTCCATCATGATTCCCGATTCATTCGGGTCTTTCATAATTTTATCAACGAGATCTTTCAGCTTTTGACTCATCTGTTCCAACTCTTTCAGACCTTCCTGAAACTCTTCGTTATTAGCCAGTGCTTCGGGATTTGTGGCATCTTTCCATGCTTTGCCATCGCATGTTACCACAACAAATGCTGACTTAGGAATGCTGTTGAGATTCTCCGATTTCTTGCCACATGAGCTAACACAGAATGCTACTGCAAGCAGTGCAATCACAACGAAAAACAGGTTCTTTTTCATAGATACGTAGTTTTAGATTAATGCTTAAAAATACAATCATTTATTCACACAACAAAATAAACCCAATTATTTTATTCTTCTTTTAATCAGGTGTTTTTCACATCAATTGTTAAATATTTGTTAATATTTATTACCTTGTATTGCATGGTACTAAATTTTTACAATATCTTTGCATTACAAAATTAATAGAAATGGAAAACGAAAAAACCAATGCACAAATGCGGAAAGGCGTACTTGAGTACTGCATCCTGTTAATACTGAAGCAGCGGAAGTCGTATGTTCCCGACCTCATCGATTTGCTGAAACAATCGAAAATGGTGGTTGTTGAAGGAACGCTTTATCCTTTGCTGATGCGTTTAAAAAACTCGGGCTATCTGGGTTACGAATGGCAGGAATCAACCTCGGGTCCACCCCGGAAATACTACTTCATTACACCTGAAGGCGAAAGCTTCTTACTTGAACTTGATGCCTCCTGGCGTGAACTCGAAGAAACAATTCATCAATTAAAAACTTTAAACAACTAAATACCATGAAAAAGACAGTTAGCATCAATTTGAATGGTTTGATATTCAATATCGACGAAGACGCCTTTCAATTATTATCGGTATATATCGATGAGCTAAAGACCTATTTTTCGAAACAGGAAGCCGGCAACGAAATTATCAGTGATATTGAATCGCGTATTGCTGAAATATTTTCCGGTAAAATAAACCCCTCGAAGCAGGTTCTCAATATTGCTGATGTTGAAGAGGTCATTTCGACGCTGGGACGCGTTGAAGAAATTATCGGCGACGACAGCGAGGAAAAAAGCGAATCGCATCGTAGCGAAAACAAAAAACGTAAAAAGTTATTCCGCGATCCTGAAGCACGCATTCTGGGCGGTGTATGCGCCGGGTTAGCCGAATTTTCCGGTATAAATATACTTGCGGTACGCATCATATTCGCCATATTCTTTTTGTTTTCGGCCGGATTTATGACACTGGTTTACCTGATTCTGTGGCTGATTGTACCCAAAGCAACCACCGTAGCCGACCGTCTCGAAATGAAAGGTAAGGACATCAATATTTCAAATATTGAGAATACGATAAAAGAAGAGTATCGCGACATGAAGGAACATTTCAAAAAGATGAAGAACTCGAAAGGTGTTGGCGAAAGCGTCGAAAGAGCAGGTAAGACCTTTGCGGGTGCCATCAATGTTTTCTTCGGAATTTTCGGGAAACTCATTGCAGCCTTGTTTATTGCAGCCGGCGTATTTCTGATTTTCATACTGGCATTTGGCCTCTTCGCCTCAAGTTCGGATTTCTTCAGTCGCGAAATTGCCGGGTTCGACATGGTTCCCCTTCCCTATATGCTGCAGATGTTCACCAGTCCAACTATTTCTTGGATGTTTATTGCCTCGCTGGCGGTGGTATGTTTCATCCCATTAATTTCGTTGGTTTACGCAGGAATAACTATGATGATGAAAATAAAAACCAGTCGCTTTCTGAACCTAAGCCTGCTGATACTTTGGATTTCGGGTCTGGCCATGATGATTGCCCTTTCGGTTTCGCTATCAACCCATTTTATCGGGTCCGGCGAATCTGTAAATAAAATTTCGCTGGATTCTGACACATCCAAAAGAATTTATATTCACACAATCAAAACCATTCCCGAAGGTGTTTCGACATTTTCATACGATGTAAACAACATGAAAATGTACAGGGTAAACAACAATCTTATTCCAGCCGGAGAAATCGAAATTCACCTGAATTATACCACCGACAGCCTGCCTTATGCCGAAATAGTTAAAACGAGTCGTGGAGCTACCCGTACCGATGCCAACCAATATGCAGGAAACATTAGCTTCGGGTACTCTGTAAACGATTCGGTTTTCAATATCAACGATTATTACTATCTGCCCGAAAATGCCAAGTTGCGCGGTCAGGAGGTTGAGATTCTCTTTTACCTGCCCGACGGATACAGTATTGTATTGGATGAATGCGCCCTCGACAGACTTGATGATTCGAATCTTCCCGAGTTCGATGAGTTTCCGGCTATGAAACAGGCAGTAATTATGATGCACCGCGAAGGACCGGAACTAATTTCCCGATAGATATTTGCTATCTTTGCCGCATGACATTACCCATCAGAGCAAAGAAATCGCTGGGGCAGCATTTCCTGACCGACAAAAATATAGCCCGCAATATCACCGGCAGTCTGGTTAACCCCAATAAGCTGCCGGTGATTGAAATTGGCCCCGGCACCGGTGCCCTGACGGGTTTTCTAATTGAATCGCAATGTGAGCTCACACTGGTTGAAATCGACACTGAAGCGGCCGGTGTATTGCGCGAAACGTTTGGAACATCCTGCCCTCCTATTGTAAATGGAGATTTTCTGAAGGCAGAAACCATGCGTCTGCTACCACTTCCGGCATGTATCATTGGCAATTTCCCATACAATATTTCGAGTCAGATTTTTTTCAGGATACTCGAAAACCGCGATCAGATTCCCGAAGTGGTTTGCATGATTCAGAGAGAAGTTGCCCAGCGTATTGCGGCTCCTCCCGGAAGTAAAACCTACGGGATTCTCAGTGTTTTACTTCAGGCATGGTATCATATAGAATATTTGTTTACCGTTCACGAAAATGTATTCAACCCACCTCCAAAAGTAAAATCGGCAGTAATCCGGTTAACACGCAACCAAACCACCGGACTCAACTGCAACGAAATCCTTTTTTTCAAAGTAGTCAAGGGAGCCTTCAACCAACGCCGTAAAACATTGCGAAATGCGTTGAAATCTTCGGGTTTCAATATTTCATGTGTCGAAAGCGAGATGCTCGACAAACGCGCTGAGCAGTTAAGTGTGGAACAATTTATCGAATTAACCCGCAGAATTTCGGAAGCTGCGGTTTAGTAGGCTTTTTCTCCTACCCAGTTACCGGCAGGATAATACTGGCAAACCCAGAGTTGCTTGCCATCGCGGCATTCTGCCTTTGCACATCCTACCTGCCGTGTATTGTACCAAACTATCTGCGTGTAGTGACCATAATCTCCGTTATTCTCACCCACCGGAAAACCGCTGTAATTAGGTTTCTCTTCTGCCCACGAAAGGACAGCTTCAAGGCAACTGCCATCGTCGTAACGGTAGAAAATATTTTCGCCATAATCAGAATCGGAATGTTCGAAGCGACAACCCGATTTTACGAGGTAATCAACCCATTTCTGTGATGAAGCAGCCAACTCATCCGACCAGGTCAGGCCGGCAACACCAACCTCTGCCCTCCATTTATTGTGCTCTTTAACAATGGAATCGGCCTGTGCTGTGGTTAATGGCTGCGCTGACAGCCATCCTGCGGTTAGCAAGCAGATTAACATAACAAAATTTTTTTTCATCATGTAGCAAATTATAAAAATTAAACGCAATTAATGTCCGATTATTTCTTTTTGGATGCAAATAAGCTTTCAAAAATTCTTACTTTTATTCGATTTAAGTTTCAGGTATGAAAACCAGCCGGGAAAAACTATCCGCACTGTGGGTAAAACTTTACGGAAACGCTGATAATCAGCTATTTGATGAAGTATTCAAAGAAATTGAATCGTTATCAGTAATAAACACACATAAGACCAACACGGCCGATCTTCAATGGTATAAAAACACGGTGGTGTATGCATTATATGTTGATTTATTTGCTGATAATTTCACCAAACTGGAACAAAAACTAAATTACTTCAGAGACCTTGGTATTAGCTGCCTGTGGTTGCTACCAGTACTTGAATCACCCATGAAGGATGCAGGTTTCGATGTAAGTAATTATCGTAAAATCAGAAGTGACCTGTTGGGAAAAGGGGGAGATCAATCCGTATTTGCTTCATTTGTCGAAAAAGCCCACTCGTTGGGAATCAGGATTATTTTCGATATAGCAATAAATCACACTTCGGACCAGCATCCTTGGTTTGTAGAAGCAAAGAAATCGAATAAGAACCCGTACCGTGAGTATTACATCTGGAGCGAAACAGCCACAGAGTACTCCGATTGCAGACTGTTGTTCGAAGGTATGTGCCCCTCGAATTGGGAAGCCACCGGTTCGGGTTATTATTTTCATCGTTTTTTTGAATTTCAGCCTGACCTGAATTATAAAAACCCGAGGGTACTGGCCGAAATGACCGGAAATTTTCTTTTCTGGGCAAAACAGGGTGTTGATGGGTTCAGGGCTGATGCCATCCCGTATTTATGGAAAAGCGAAGGCACCGATTGCGAAAACCTGCCAGAAACGCATCTGATTGTAAAATTTTTCAGGGCTGCTCTTGAATTTGCATCGCCCGGAACACTTTTGCTGGCCGAAGCATGTCAGGCTCCTGCCGAAGTAGTCAAATACCTGGGCGATGGCGACGAATGTCAGGCCGCCTACCATTTCCCACTGATGCCCATGATTTTTAAATCCCTCGCAACCGAAAGCGCAGAACCGGTGATCGAGATACTGAAAACCTCGGTAACACCAGCCATTCCCGACTTGTGTCAATGGTTCACTTTTTTGCGGCTTCACGATGAAATGAGTCTCGAAAAAGTGTATGTAAATGAAGCCGACCGCAGCCTGTTGTATGAATATTACTGCCGAAAACCGG
>JAGOEF010000356.1 GCA_017997855.1 Bacteroidales bacterium | reverse complement strand
AAACCTGGTTGCGTAAATTGTGGTGGGCACCTCCGGGACTGAAAAAAATGGCCCGTCTGAACGAGAAAATTGCCGGCGTTTACATTCCCTATTGGACTTACGACAGCAATACCACAACCCATTTTGTGGGTCAACGGGGCGATGATTATACGGTTACCGAAAACTATACCGACAGCAATGGCAAAGCCCAGACACGCAGCGTTACCCGCACACGCTGGACCACTGTTTCGGGAACGGTAGCTATTTTCTTCGACGACATACTCGTGGCCGCCAGCAAATCGCTGCCCTCTAAAATTGTCGATAAGCTCGAACCCTGGGACGTAAAGGAATTGATTCCCTTCGACGAAAAATTTCTGTCGGGTTTCCGCACCGAAACCTATCAGATAAACATGAAGGATGGCTTCGACCGAGCAAAAGCCAAAATGGATCCGGTTATCCGTCAGCAAATCAATAAAAAAATTGGTGGCGATAAGCAAAGCATCACCAGCATGAACACAAAGTATGACGATGTTACGTTTAAACATGTGCTCCTCCCCTTGTGGATCAGTGCTTACAAGTACAACGAGAAATCCTATCGCTTCCTGATAAATGCCCGTACCGGCGAAGTCAGCGGCGAAAGACCATACTGCTGGTGGAAGATTGCCCTCGCCATTCTGGGTGGTATTGGCGCCATTGCCTTGCTCTACCTCATTTTTAGTTAAACATTAATTAAACTATATTCAAGAAAAATGAAAACTATCTTACAATGTGCTGCCGTGGCAGGTCTTGTCCTGCTTATTGCCTCATGCAGCGGTTCCGGTAAAAAGGAAGTAAAAACCGAAAAACCCAAAGAATTAACCGAAATGGAGAAAAAAGTAGCTGAATACGCCGAAGTTACCCTGTCGGTTGACCTGAGCCATCTCAGCGACCGCGACCGTCAGATGATTTCGAAGCTGATGGATGTGGCCGATATCATGGATGAGTTGTTCTGGCTCGATGCCATCGGTGATAAAAACGAGTTTCTGTCGCAAATTAAAGATTCTGCCACCCGTCGCTTTGCCGAAATTAACTACGGCCCATGGGATCGTCTCGATGGCAACAAAGCCTTTGTGGATGGTTATGGCGAAAAGCCTGCCGGTGCCAACTACTATCCGGCCGACATTACCGACGAAGAATTCGAAGCCTGGAAAAACAAGGACAAACTGGACTGGTACAGTCTGGTGCGCCGCGACGATAAAGGCAATCTCATGCTGGTGAAGTATCATGAAGCCTATGCCGTTCAGATCGAAAAAGCTGCAAGTCTGCTCGAAGAAGCCGCTGAACTCTGCGACAATGCCGGCTTCAAAAAATACCTGCTCCTGCGTGCCGAAGCCCTCCGTACCGACGAATACCTCATGTCGGACCTTGCCTGGATGGAGATGAAAGACAATCCCGTTGATTTTGTGGTTGGCCCGATCGAAAGCTACGAAGATGGCTTTAAAGGAGCCCGCGCTGCCCATTCAGGTCAGATTCTCGTGAAAGATATTGAGTGGAGCAAAAACATCGAGCGCTTCAACGCGGTGTTACCCGAACTGCAGGCCGGTTTGCCCGTTCCGCCCGAATATAAGAAAGAGAAACCTGCTGCCGGTGGCGATATGAATGTTTACGACGTGGTGTATTATGGTGGCGATTGCAACTCAGGCAGCAAGAACATAGCCATTAACCTGCCCAACGACCCCCGTGTTCATGCCACTAAGGGCAGCCGTAAACTCCAGCTTAAAAACGCCATGCAAGCCAAATTCGATAAAATACTTGTACCCATTGCCAACCTGCTTATCGAAGATGCGCAGCTGAAGCACATCAAATTCGAGGAAGCTTTCTTCCAGAACGTTATGTTCCACGAAGTAGCGCATGGTCTCGGCGTGAAATATACCCTCAAGGGACACAAATCAATCCGCGAGGTTCTCGAAGCCTACTACAGCCCCATCGAAGAAGCCAAAGCCGACATTGCCGGCTTATATATGGTTACCCAGTTGTACGAAAAAGGTGAATTCCCCGGCAAAGACCTCATGGACAATTATGTTACCTTCCTCGCAGGTATTTTCCGTTCCGTACGCTTCGGTGTTTCGAGCTCGCACGGCAAGGCCAACATGATTGAGTTCTACTATCTTAAAGAAAAAGGCGCTTTTGTTCGCAATCCCGATACCGGAAAATACAGTGTCGATTTCGAAAAAATGAAACAGGCTGTTAGCGATTTGGTACACGACATCATCATCATTCAGGGCAACGGCGATAAAGCCACTGCCGAGAAATGGGTTACCGAAAATGGCAGCATCGGCGAAGAGCTTCAAAAAGACCTCGATCGTATTGCCGGCGAAGGCATCGCCAAAGACATTGTGTTCAAACAAGGCAAGTCGGTGCTTGGTCTGTAGTAAACGCACTTATTTAAATTTGAACAGCGGGCTGCAACGGGTGGCTCGCTGTTTTTTTCCTGACTTCATACAATTAGTGCGGTAGAAGTTCCCATTCTTTTATCAAAGGGGCTAAAGGAGTATTAAGAATTTCAGAAGTTGGAGAAGCGAACTTAACTACTTCTTTGGTTATTATATCCTGGATGTGTGATTCAGTCAGGTTCCAAACCAATAATCTGATTTTTTTAAGAGATATATTTGTTTTTAACTCAAGGTATTTTTCGGCCATTAAAGCCACAAAACA
>JAGOEF010000355.1 GCA_017997855.1 Bacteroidales bacterium | reverse complement strand
GTTTATAAATTTTATTTATGGCTTCAGTTCTCGACTGAACCTGGAGTTTTTCGTAAATATTCCGAATATGTGTCCGGACAGTTTCGATGCTGATAAAAACTTTTGCAGCTATTTCCTTATAGCGGAAACCCTGTGAAAGCAAATCCAGAATTTCGCGTTCCCGTTGGCTTAAAACATGTATATCGTTTGAAATCCTGTTTTTAATGCTGAACTGTTCAATTACCCTACGGGCTATTTGTGGTGACATGGGTGAACCCCCTGAATGAATTTCAGCAATAGCCGAAATTATTTGTTCAGGTCGTGAGTTTTTCAGGAGATACCCGGTGGCGCCTGAACACAGCGACTGAAATACCGATTCATCGTCATCGAAAATGGTAAACATCACAAACTGTATTTCGGGAAATTTCGATTTTGCAGCTTCAACACATGATATTCCGTTCATACCCGGAAGTTCTATATCCATGATAACCACTTCAGGTGTATTGACATTCAAATCATTCAAAAAAGCCTCAGCATTAGAATAACCTTTTATCAGAATGCAGCCCATTGCTTGTCCGATAATGTTTTCGACCGATTTTCTCAGATCGTGGTCGTCTTCAACTATGCTAACTGAAATCATCGCTTTTTTTATTACAAATGTACGCTCCTCAAAAACCGAATGCAATACTACTTTAGTGGTAATTTTTATTGGGCTTATAGCGGAACTATTAATATTACTGTTGTTCCTTTGTCCTTTACAGAATTGAATGTAATGTCACCCCCGCAGGCTGTAGCCCGCTTTTTCATGTTCCCGATGCCGGTACTGAAAACTCCGGTTTGTTCCATTACAAACCCAATCCCGTTATCCGTTATTTGCATTTTAATTTGTTTTTCAGTCAGGCTGACTTCAACAAAACACGACGATGCCGATGCGTGCTTTACAATATTGTGCAATGCTTCTTTAAGGATGAGAAAAAAGTTCTGCCTCAACAAAGGCGAAATATTTATTTCTTTATTTACCGGAGGGAAATTCATTTCACATTCTATTCCCGAATCATCGAAAAAATTGTTACAGTAATTGCGAATATACGCCAGCAGTGAGCTGACGTTATCGTATTTCGGATTGGTCGACCAGATGATTTCCCTGAAATCATCAATAACCCGCCGCGAAAGCACCGAAATCTGAGTCAGCTTGTTCTGAGAACTCTGATTGTCTTTAATTTCGGCTTTCAACGATTCGCTTAGCAATGATATTTTCGATAACGATGCTCCGGCACCATCGTGAATGTCTTTCGACAACGCCGAACGTATTTTCTCAATTTCTTTCAGCTTGTTTAGCTCCTCAATTTTCTTCCGGTATTTCAGGTACAGAATAAATCTGATAATTACAGCCAGAATTGTAACGACTACAACGATTAACAGTGCGATAAACCACCATGTTTGCCAGAATGGAAGCTTAATGGTAAAACGATAGGCGAGGGGTTGATTGTTCCAAACACCATCGTTGTTACATGCCTTGACTAAAAATGTGTAGTCTCCGGGTTCAAGATTTGCATATTCCGCCTTGGTTTGCTCCGATATAGGCGACCACTCTTTTTCCAATCCTTCCAGCATCCATTGATACTTCACAGCATCTGGATCAGTATAACTTATTGCCTCAAATTCAAAAGTAACATGGTTTTTGTCGAAAGGAAGGGAAAGGTTTACAGGTAAACGAAACCATGGACTTACTGAATCACAGAATTTTCTGTATTCAGCACTCTCCCAGTCTACATCTTTATAAAAGAGTTTTATTTTTCGGATATTTACTATGGGCGGTTTTGTATTGGGTGTTAATTGCGATGGATCCAGCCTAACCAAACCTTGAGCTGTGGCGAAATATAAATTCCCCAGACTATCGGAATTGATATTTTGTCCACCTAGCGAAGAACCAATAAAACCGTCTCCTTTCCCGTAATATTTAATTGATGAAACTGAGCCATCCTGTGTAAACGAAATCAAATCAAAACCCTGATTGTAGCCGGCATACATATTTCCCTTGCTGTCGAAACCAAGAGAAACATAGTAACCTGATGATAGTCCGTCTTCGGTAGTCAACAACCGCTGTCCTTGGTTATCAACAAGCAGAAGACCACCGTACAAAGCAATCCAGACACGGTTCCATTTGTCAACTGCGATATCATCAGGACTTATACTGTTCTTGGGATAGGTTGTAAAGGAGTACTTTTTTCCATCCCATTTCATGTATCCAGCATTTGCAGCAAACCATACATTCCCGTCATTGTCGCTCGTAATATTCAGTATAGACCCTGTTTCGGCACCTATTTCATTAGCACTTACATCAACAGAGGTTTTTCCGTCGAATCGTATCAGTGAACTGCCACTGGCTGCGAACCAAATACATTTACTATCATTATACGCATTATACGGAATCACATCGTTTGGCAAATCGAACATGCTGTTCAATTGATTACCATTAGTGTGGTTAGCATCAAACAGACCCTGATATGTAAGAACTATTATCTGATGCTCGTTTGTCTCGAAAAATCCCAGGGTTTCCCAATCTTCTGGTACATCAATATATTGAATTTCGGAGCCGTTAAATTTGCAAACCTGATCTGTTGGAGTAGAGAACCAGATGTTACCCTGTGAGTCTTTAAAATTAAAGTAAACTTTCGATGATTTCAATCCATCTTTTTCGTTAAGGCATA
>JAGOEF010000354.1 GCA_017997855.1 Bacteroidales bacterium | reverse complement strand
GCACATACCTCAACATTACGATAAAAACATGCACTTATTCAAAAAGTAACATTTATTCCACCACCAATTTACCTGTGAAATTCAAATCGTCTTCTACAATTTTATAAACGTAAATTCCCGGTTTTACCGAGTATAATGCTACTTCGCTGCCATTATTAACCGCGGTTTCAATGAGTAGTTTACCCGACAAATCGTACAATCGAAATTCAGCCCGCACCAAATCTTCGGGAAGATTCACATGTACTTTGTTGTGGGCAGGGTTTGGGAAAACCAAAGAATTTTGTTCGGAGTAGTTGGGAGTTATGGTCTCAACAAAGTCTGTGTAGCGAAATCGGGTCTCTGCTCCATAAACCCAATTGTTAGCAACAGTATCAAAATGCATTCGTTGAACTCTATTGCATAAAAATGCAAAGTTTGAAGAAGACTCGCGGTTATAAGGCAATTGATACAATGATTTTGGATAATGCGATGGAAATACCAGTGCTGATTCCGGATACCCGTAATCATAGTATGGTTTATAACGTGTATCTCCCTGAACAAAACAATTACTGGGCTCATTCCAGTACGAATTTTCGATGCTAAGTAATTCTCCTAAACTACCATATACGAGATTCCATTTTAATAATTTCTTGAGTTCGTTACCGGTTGAATCTACTGTCCATACAGTTACTTCACTTAGGGTGTCGCTTCCTGAATGATTAAAGTCGTAACGCAAATAAATGTTGAAACTTCCGGAAATGGGATTGTAATTGTAACATTCTTTTCGCGACGGTCTGTTCAACGAGTCATTAAAATATACGGTTTTATTTACACTTTGCCAATTTTGATTGATTGTATCCCATTTACAGAAAATATCGGTACTCGAATTATGGCAACTGTCGTAGCTGATTGAGTTTTTCTCGGAACTGGAATACTGCTGTGTTACTGCATCATAATTGATTTTATAAATTTCGGTTAACCTCGCATGTATATCATACGAATAATAGGTCCGGTTTCGCATTACATAAAGATTTTGTTGCCAATCGAATGCATCAATCTGCGATAATTTTGATGCATCGCTATAATAATACCGCATTCTATTTTTGTAAAAATAAAAATTTCCCGATAAATCATAATCCCAGAATATAACTTCCTGAATTCGGTTGGCGTTTTCCCATATATAATCTATTTTCCAATCCGGACGATAATAACTTCCCCCCTCACCGGGAGATCCCCATTCTCTATATAATATTTTGTGAATCACGTTATCATCCTGATTGTAGTAATAGGCTGAGTCTATGGCTACATAAGTTTCCCAATTGCCGTAATGTGAAAAGTAAGAGCCGTAAATTGGTATGGAAGTTAGTTTTTTCTTAATCGCTCCGGGCTCCCGATTTTTATCTTTGCCCGAAAACCAGTGAATACTGCGTAAATAAGTATCGTTTTTTGCAGCATTGTAGAATTCAGAGCTCAACTCTTCAAAAGTATCATTATGATTTTCGAACATAAAAACACTGTCGCTTTGCCCCAGAGCCATGTTGGCAATTAAAAAAGCTGAAATTATCAGCAAAAGCTTTTTCATAGAAAAAAAAGAAAATTGAACACCCAAATTTAGTGGTTATTTACATTGAAAGATAAAAATTACGGATTTATTTTAAATTTATTTTAATTTGTATTTTCAATTCGATAGAATCAGCTATCGTTGGTGTGTTGTTCTAAACACATACCTCAACAACATGATAAAAACATGCTCTTACTCAAAAAAATAACATTATTTTCGCCTGTTGAAACAAAAACTAAAATAGTATGGCAGAAAATAATAGTTTATTCGGGGAATTCAAACCCATAAGCTACGAAGAATGGCACGCACAGGTTATAAAAGACCTGAAGGGTGCCGACTACGGGCGAAAGGTGGTTTGGAACACCCTCGAAGGCATCAGCCTTGAACCTTTCTACCGTTTCGAGGATGTGAAAGATCTGGCTTATTCCGATGCGCTTCCGGGAGAAAAACCCTTTGTCCGGGGCAGTGAGCCTTCGCACAGTTGGAAAATCAGGCAGGACTTCCGTGCTGCCGATCCGGCAGAAGCCAACCGCAAAGCATTGAAAGCATTGCAAAAAGGTGCGCAATCGCTGGGTTTCGTTACCTGCACTCCACTCACTTATCAACAACTCGAAACATTACTTAATGGCATCGATCTGACCACAGTTCCGGTGCATATAGTAGGTAATGGCTCCGACGCGTCGGTTCCGGGTATGATGGCAGAATATGCAGCAAAACATCATATTGACCCTAACGCAATAAAAGGTTCTTCGGGATTCGACCCGCTGGCATTTTTGATGCTGAGCGGAAAAACACCCTGCAACTCCGATTCCTGCCAATGCGTGGAAAGTGCATTCGCCAAAGCCGGAAACACGCTGCCGAATTTTAAATTACTGAATATCAACGCACGCCATATTCACAATGCCGGAGGCAGCATTGTTCAGGAACTGGCTACCGGTCTTGCCATGGGTGCCGAATACCTGCAACGCCTTACCGACGCCGGACATAGTATCGACGACGTTGCGCCGCGCATGTTGTTCGTTTTTGCGCAAGGATCCAATTATTTCATGGAAATTGCCAAACTCAGGGCTGCCCGCTTGTTGTGGTCGGCCATTTGCGACGAGTTCAATCCCAAATCGGCAGATTCCGGACACATGTGCATTTTTGCCGAAACATCCGAATGGAAT
>JAGOEF010000353.1 GCA_017997855.1 Bacteroidales bacterium | reverse complement strand
GTACCAAATCAGTTACATTTGAAAAGCTTGCTCTGCCAACATTTTTAACCGGTCGTAAAAGATAGAATTTAGTTCTTATATTTTGTGTTTAAGTGCGCTACCTTGTAAAACCAAAATTACCGCATATGAAAAAAATCCGTCTGTTTTCGCTGATTATCATGGTGTTTGCCATGGCTATATTATTGAGTAATTGCAAAGGTAAAAGCAATGCTCCTGTTTATGAATTTACCCTCAGTGCCGATCCGGGATGGTTTGTAAAGCAATTCGCCAATAATCACGGCGATAGCTTAATTAATAATGCGGTATATATGACTGATTCACTGGTTGGACTGAGCGAAAAAAACTACTTCGATGTGTTTCTCGAAGTTTGGGATGCTAACTATGCTGACTATGCTTTAATTGATCGTATCCGATGCTATTACAGTGGCTGGGACACGTCGTATTGCAACAGCACTGTTACCGAAAGGATGAAAGCTGAATTCAATAGTGCCCTCGACACCACGGTTCGAAAGCTCGAGTTGAGATTAAAAAATGCAGGAGCAGAGCAATTGACCGTTGAAAAATCAGCACAATGGGGCTGCATCCATGTAAAAACCGATTCGGTGATGCCGGTTCCACGTTTCGAAATTATTCTCACATCGGTGGGTTCTGTGGAATTTTACGAAACCTATAGTATCGGGCAAATAGCTACATCATTGTTCGAAGCAAACCGTATACTCGGTGAAATGCCTGAGTACAAAAAGCCAAAAACATCGACTTTACCACAAAATTCATCCAATCAGAATTACATTGTTGAGGAAGGCGCAAATTCGACCGAACCGGAAGAAGATGTTGTGGAAATAAACAACCCTTTGTTTGACGTACTGATGTCATTCACATCGCAATTCGATGAAAACGGGAATCTTATTAACCCGACGTACTGCCAGATAGGTTATTGTGCCAAAGCCGACAGTGCGACACTTGTCCATTATTTACAACTTGATGCGATAAGCAGGTTGTTCCCGGGAAGTCTGGTTTTTGCCTGGATGAATTCCGGACGCGACGATATGTATGAAATTATTGCGCTTAAAACCGATCGCGGATTACCTGCTATGACCGGTGAAAACATTGTATCGGCTAAGCTGGTACAAAACTCGGGAAACCACGAAGTTCAGATTGAATTTAACAGTGAAGGTGCCAATAATTGGGCAAGCCTGACGCGCCACAATATCGACAAATCGCTGGCAATGGTAATCGACGGGAATCTGGTTACGTATCCGCGTGTGATGAGCGAAATTACGGGTGGAAAAGCGAGTATTTCGGGCAATTTCAGTATTGAAGAAGCAAGCGATATGTCCTTAATTTTAGGCAGCGGGGCTTTGCCACTGAAACTTCGGGTAGTTAAAAATGAATAGATTTTATTGTAACTTCAGAAAACGCCGTCTTTTCTGAAAACAAAACCGGAAATACCAAGCTGGATATACAAGTTATCCTGATGTTGTATTTGGTTGTCAAATTTACGGTAGGCCAGACTGGCTTTTACTGCCAGATGATTTCTGGGGTCAATATAAAAGTACCCTGTAATTTCGGCGTACAGAATCTGAGTTTTCAGGCCCTGGCCCACTGTGTTATAGTAAGTTTTTACCGGAATATTTCCGTTTTGCAGGGCATCCATAGTCGGCTTGTAAATATCCTGACCGAAATGTTTACCCGTCGTATCGAGTCCGGTTTGGGCAAACATGAATCTGGCATCTACCTGAAAACGCCCGAAGCTGTAGGCGGCACCACTAACCGATTCAATAAAATTGGCACCCAGTGGATGTGCAAGGCTTTGATTGAAGTGTCCGAAGTTTTGAACAGCATTGTGATGCGAATAGGTGTAGGGCCTGGCCAGATTTACTTCGGTGAAAAAGCTAAGCCGTTCAATGCCAAAAATATCAAAGCTTTTAAAACCTGCCTGCCATGCATATTTATTTCCGAAAAAACCCCATTGAATACTGTTGTCATCGGGATGAATCCAATGCTTTATATCACCCGCAAATTGTTTCACATTAAAATCGTCGAGCAACAGTTGAGCATAAAGTTGATGTCGTTGTGTAATGCGGATTTTGGCATTTACCCCCAGCAGGGCATTATCAACACTGCCCAACGAGAACTCAACGGGTCGGTAAAAAATAACAGGGTTCAGATAGGCAGGATCGAAACCATGCTGAGGACCGGAAATCACGGCTTCGAATCCGCCAATGTTCAGCCAGTGAGTTATCTGCCAGTCGAGATAATGAATATAGGCATATTTACTGGTAAAATCACCCCACGAAGAGGCTTCAGGCACGTTGATATCTTTCAACTGGGCTACCATAAACTGATATTTTATGTGCCACACATCGAGTACTGCCTTTGCATACGGATAATTTGCCGAATTATACGATAATAGCATTGAACGGTAACCGTCGCCGATAAAGTTTTTACCAAAACCGGCTTCAAGGCTTATTTCCTTATAGGGTCGGTACGTTAATCGCAGGTTCTGATGCAGGTTGTTTGGGAAGAACTGGTTTAATTCTCGTCCTGTTCCCGGAAAAACGCCAAAATTATCGGCAAATTGCTGTTCGTGAAGGGGCAGGCTTTGCCTGATATATGCCAAATCGTAATGAAAGCCCAGAACATTGCCCAGCCCTGCCTTGAAAGCAACGCCGGCTCCAAACCCCGTGCGAAAAGCAATGGAATCGGTATTATAG
>JAGOEF010000352.1 GCA_017997855.1 Bacteroidales bacterium | reverse complement strand
GGGTCATGTGATAAGCCTGTTCGAATATTTTAACGGCTATCTTATCGAAAACATTAAAATTAACCGCCTCGACAGCCAGGGTCGTAAACAAGGCCGATGGATTGCCTTTTTCGAAAATGGTGAAGTGTTTACCGACATCAGCTACATGAACGACAAAATGCATGGTTACTATCGCGAATACAACAGCTCGGGAATTCTGGTGAAGGAAATGCGCTACCTGAATGGTGAACCTGTAACCCGCGACATGGAGGATGAACTGAAGGTAAAGGCCGACGTAAGAACTCAGTATAACAGCAATGGAAGCCTCAAGTTTACCGGTGCTTTTCTCAACAACAATCCGGTAGGCGTGCACAAAGAATATGACGAAAACGGAAACCTCGCCATGGCAAAAGAATACGATGAATTTGGAACGCTACTGGCTCAGGGG
Organism: Bacteroidales bacterium; assembly: GCA_017997855.1. The sequence goes on along the minus strand of JAGOEF010000352.1, from coordinate 2,288 downwards.
CTGTTTGATGCACAGGGTAACCGAACCGGTAAATGGACATTTTTTTATGACGATGGCAGTATCTCGGGCAAGGGCAGCTATCAAAACAATCAAAAAACCGGTACCTGGGAGTTTTTCTACCGCGATGGAAAGCCGGAACAAAAAGGTGATTTTGTAAACGATAAACCCGAAGGTTATTGGGTATGGTACTACATTTCAGGCGCTGTTTTGCGTGAGGAAAACTACCATTTTGGCAAACGTGAAGGAGAATTTACCGAATTCGACGAAGCGGGAAATATTATTACCAAAGGAGAATATTTTGATGGTTACAAAATGGGTGAGTGGTTTTATCACGTGGGTGACCACACCGAAATCGGCAGTTTCGAAAACGGGTTTAAAACGGGTAAATGGAAGCACTATTATCTGAACGACAAACTGAGCTTTGAGGGAGAATTCAGGGGTGGTGATCCCACCGGTAAACATGTATTTTATTATGAGGACGGAAGTATCTATATAACCGGATTTTACCGTGCAGGCAAGAAGCATGGCAGTTGGAAGCGTTTTAACCCTGACGGAACGCTCTTTTCGGTGTATGCCTATAAAAACGGGAAACTCCAGAAAATCGACAATAAAAAAATTGATGACACGGATGCCGATATTTTCAAAGAAGAGTTGCCATTATTTCAAAATTAAAACAGGCTCTACAGAACGAAATTCAGAAATATGACCGACATATTACACCCCGACAGAGACAACTTCATCAACAGCGATCCGGAACTTGAGAACCAGCTCAGGCCCGAGTCGTTTGGCGATTTCAGCGGGCAACAGAAAATTATTGACAACCTGAAGGTTTTTGTTCAGGCGGCACGCATGCGCAGTGAGTCGCTCGACCATGTGTTGCTGCATGGTCCCCCCGGATTGGGTAAAACCACCCTGGCCAATATCATTGCCAACGAACTTGGCGTGGGATTGAAAATATCATCGGGGCCGGTACTCGATAAACCCGGCGACCTTGCCGGCCTTCTTACCGGATTGCAACGCAACGATGTGCTTTTTATCGACGAAATTCACCGACTCAGCCCGGTGGTCGAAGAATATCTGTATTCGGCCATGGAAGACTACCGGATCGATATTATGATTGACAAAGGTCCTGCTGCCCGGTCGGTTCAGATACCCCTGGAACCCTTTACCCTGGTGGGTGCCACTACCCGTTCCGGATTACTTACCTCGCCCCTGAGAGCGCGTTTTGGGATAACCTGTCATCTGGAGTATTACGATGCCGCCATACTGAAGCGTATTGTGCAACGCTCGGCTGGAATTCTCAGGGTTCCGATTACCACTGATGCTGCCGGCGAAATTGCTTCACGCAGTCGCGGTACGCCCCGTATTGCCAATGCACTGTTGCGTCGTGTGCGCGATTTTGCACAGGTGAAAGGAACCGGTGAAATCGAAATTCAAATAACACGCCATGCCCTCGATGCACTGAATATCGACAAATTCGGACTCGACCAGATGGATAATAAAATACTGCTGACCATTGTCGACAAGTTTGCCGGTGGACCGGTAGGGCTCAAAACCATTGCTACCGCTGTTGGCGAAGACGAAGGAACCATCGAGGAGGTATATGAGCCTTTTCTTATTATGGAGGGTTTTATCAAACGGACCCCCCGCGGACGCGAAGCCACCGAAATAGCTTACAGGCATTTAAACAAAAAATTACCCGACAATCAGGGCAATTTATTCAGCGATTCGTTTTAAAGGTATTGTGTAATTAATTAACGAATGATATTCAGACCGATATGAAAAAATATTTACTCATTAGCATTCTCCTGATCCTTGCGGCTGCTGGCTTTTCGCAACAGCATTACCCCGATGTGGTGAATTACGAAATCAATCTCGATATCAGCGATTTTAACGAACAAACCATAAGTGGCTATACTGAGCTTACCATAACAACAACCGACGAAAACATTGAACTTCTTGCCCTCGATTTATTGAGGCTCAGTCTCGATTCGGTGCGTTCCGAAGATCTTAGCATCGGAGAGGTGCAATACAACGACAGCCTGATGCTGGTGGAGATATCTCCTGCATTGCAGTCCGGCGATACGGTTCAATTGCGCGTGTATTATCATGGTACTCCCGTGGTTGATCCTTCGGGTTGGGGTGGGTTTTATTTTACCGGTCAGCGGGCCTATAACCTTGGGGTAGGCTTCGAAGATATTCCACACAATTATGGTCGGGTTTGGTTCCCCTGTGTCGATAATTTTACCGACAGGGCTACTTACCGGTGCAAGATTACTGTGCTCGAA
>JAGOEF010000351.1 GCA_017997855.1 Bacteroidales bacterium | reverse complement strand
GATTAAAATGCTGTTTATTCCTCAATTTTTTTTACTACAAAGTTCAGGGTAACCGACACCCCAAAAACCATGGGCTTGTAAATCATGAGGTTGTCGTTGTACATGGTGAAATATCCCTCGTTTAAACCTTGTACATGGTGAAATATCCCTCGTTTAAACCTTCGTTGAAAGGAGAAAGATTGATTCTCCAGAAAGGCATGGTGTAATAGGGTATTATGTCGAAACTGAATTTATTTCCACCAATCGAAATCGGCCATTTCAGTGATAGCGAAAGGTGAACCCGGTCAATATAGCGGTTATACGAAAAATTGGTGAAGGGTTTGTATTCGCTGTCCATCAGACGGTATTTATCTAAGTTAAGTCCCAGCATTGGCCCCGACCTGAGCTTCTTCCAATGAAAAAAATTGATGCCGAAAAACGGTGCCAGTCCTACATGGCCTATTTTTATCCTTTTGTAATAGCTGCTGCCATCGATGGCAAGGGTTCCCGTTGCTACCGATTGGTGCGAAGGCATGTGAAGTTCGCAACCGCTGGTGATTTTTTCTCCCGAAAGCTTAAACCCGATTATGATACCATGCAACCAGTCGGGTGCTGTCAGGGTATCGGTTGCAATGTTGTTCTCTTCGCGGTTATGCTGATTATAATCGCTGATAATGGTGCGGATTCCATCACCATACCTGATTTTTTCGAAACCGTAACCTATGGTGAAGTTGGTGGTACTTTGAGCTACAGCCGTAATTGATATTGTTAACAATAAAAGCAATGAGCCAAAAGAAATTGAAAAGGCTTTTTCGCAATTCATCTGAATAAAGTTGATATAACAAATATATCAACAAAATAGATTAATCCCGCGTGATTTTTTATTCGGTAATCACAAATTTTTCTGTCAGGATGTTCATGCCATCTGTAATGCTGTAATAATACATCCCAGCTTTGTAACTGCCAACATTAACCGATGTTTCGAACCGGAAGTTGTTTGCCTGAATATTGTGTTTTTCAATCATTCTTCCATAAGTGTCAAAAACACTGATATCCATAGGGTTATTGGTCGACGTTTTGCCGCTGATGTACATAATTCCATTACTGTTAATGTAGAAGTCCGTCATTAGATTCTCGGAATATGATTTCAATTGTGCGCTGACAATGCCGGAGTATTGATAATTACCATCGAAATCAAGCTGCTTTAACCTGTAGTAATGAACGCCATTGCCGGGTTTATTGTGAAGAAATTGATAGGCGTTAACATCCGATGAATTACCCGAACCTTTAATAAACCCGATACTGCTGAATTGAAAATCGGAACCGGCGTGCTCAACCACAAAATCTGAATTATTGGTTTCTGAAGCAGTTCTCCATTCAAGTTCTATATCTTCGAAAATGTTTTCAGCCTGTAAACTCAACCATTCTACCGGAAGGGTTACATCTTTGTTCAGTGAGCCAAAGCTTACGATATAGTTCCCTGCTTTCGACCCGGTGGGTAATCCCATTAAACTGGTAATGCTTCCCGCTTCATGATTCCCGGAGGCTGTTGCAACACCAAGGTCTCTCCATCGGTTGTTGTAAAATGCAGTTACCGTTAAGTTTGCCGTATTAAATTGTGCGGGAATTCCGTTAGGGCAAATGTCGTGAATGCAGGTTTCGCCTTCGTTGTGATCATTCTCTGACCATACTAGAATTACTGTAGAAATATCACCGGTAGTGCTAACGTTCCAATATTCACGCGAACTTACCCAAACCATGGTTTCATCCATGTTTTCGCCATGAGGCCACCAATCATACGGAGGTTCTGTGAATAAGTAGGCAACCGTGCTGGTTGAACTTCCATTTACAGGAGTCAGCGATATCGGGGCGAAAACCGAATAGGTTTGCAATCCATTGCCAATATCTCGGGTGGTGACATTTCCTGTTGGGAATGCGAAAGTTTGTGACCCCGATTTCGATACGTTGCCATTGATGAAACTTGTGGTTCCGGCACCCGAGCAGCCTGCGTTGTCACCAAACAAGATGGCATTAGTGCCTGTCGAAATTATCCCACCGTTGAATTTCAACGAATCACTGATCGAAAGATTTGTTGTAAGCGGTATGTTCATGCCGGTTTTATCGAGCTCGAGGGTTCCCAGCATAGCGGGTACTTTAAAGTTCATCGAAACGGGTTGTGTGCCACTTAAGCGCAAGCTTGAATTGCTGCTACCTTCAATTAAGCCTGCACCATAGCTCAACGTATTGTTAATCGTCAATTTGTAATTACCCAGAATAATATTCCCACTCAGCAAACTAAGGGTATTGTTCAGTGCGAGATTGTTTCCCAGCGATACCCCTGATGGGTTATTAATTATAATGTTTTTTCCAAAGCCTCCGGCCGATGATAAAGCCCCTGTATTATCTGAAATGATTTGAACTGAATTCCCGTTGAATCTGATTTGATTTGCAGGATTTTCGGTATTTATGTTCCATCCCGAACCGCTGAAAATAAAATCTCCGCCAACAATAATTTCATTATTAAATTTTGTTGCCGACGGCCATACCTCGTTAATACTTACATTACTGTTCACAATCAGGTCGCCTCGTATGGTAATGGCACTTGGACCGCTAATGGCATAATTCTTTGCTCCATAGGTGGCCGAGAATTCCAGATTCCCAAAGGTTTTACCAGAGGCTGAAATCTGAAAGTTAGCGCTTGTACTGGGCAAATCATATTCAAACGTTCCGTCTTCGGTGCCTGCAT
>JAGOEF010000350.1 GCA_017997855.1 Bacteroidales bacterium | reverse complement strand
AATAAAGCGATTAGCCGGATTAAAAACTCTTTCGATCAGAACCAGCGCCTTATCCGCAAGGAGGAAAACGATTTACGGTATAAAACCATCCAGTACCACGAGTATTACTATCACGAATCGGGACGGCTTACCGGCGTAAAAACACTCAATCATAAAGATAAAGTGCAGAATTGGGTTAAGGTGGAATACGACGAAAACAACCGTCCGGTGAAACAAATTACAATGAACGGCCATACAATTACCATTGAATACCCCGATGAGTTGCACCGCATTGAAAAGCATAGCGATGCCGGTGGAATGGTTTATTCACGAACCGAAGTTGAATTAAACAACGAGGGGAATGTCGTTTCCGAACATTCCCCCGATGAGATAGTGCGTTTTGAGTATGAATATTTCGGCGATTAACGCGAAATAATAATTTTTTCGGTCGTTCTGATTCCTTCTGATTCAATATCTAAGAAATACATTCCGTCGCTCAGGCTGCTTCCGATTACTTCACCAAATGGCAGGTTGAATATGCTGTTTTCGCTGCTGAGGCTGGTTTTATAAATGGTTTTACCGGTAATGTCGCTGATGGTAAATGTGGCTTGCGTCGTTCCCTGAGTATAGTAGTTAATTACTGCATTTCCGTCGGAGGGATTCGGGTAAATGTGGGTTATTGGTTTTAAGCTTTCGCTTTCGATACCTACCAACGACGATGTGTAATCAATGGTCCAGCCTGTACCAACATTGTTTGCATCGGCAAAGAACTGAATCACTGCGACACCGCTTTCAACAATAACATCTTCGGTGGGAGGAGTTGTCGATTTAAATGTAGCTACCAAATTGGCTGTTCCGGTTGCATTTTTATAAACCTTAACATAATCGATTGATCCGGCCAGATTGAATTCGGTAAAATCGATGCTGATCCAGGTGGCTCCGGCTGGCTGAATAAACCATGAACACATGGTGGAGTTGCTGTAGTCGCAGGTTCCACTACCGTCGTTAATACTTCCTTCAGGTTCGGAATAAATGATATTCGTCTTGCAGTTTTTCACTGAATACGATACATCCCAACCGGTTCCGGTATCTGATCCATCGGTAACAAATTCAATACACATTGCTCCTTTATCGGCCACAAACATCGAGGTTCCCGGTCCGGCTGCTGAGGTAAATGTCTGAAGAAGGGGTGAAGATGTGTTTTCGCCATTGTAAAGTCTGACTACATCGCCGGTTCCCAGGTCGAAGCTTTCAAATTTTAACTGAACAATTTCACCGCATGCAGGAGCAATCACATAAGTACACTGGTGGTTGTTCTGATAATCAAGATTGGCACTGCCATCGCCAAAAGCGCCTACCGGTGTGGTTAAATTAATGTTTTGATCACAATAGAGCGGATAGGTTTCACGTGGGTAGATATTGATAATGGCTTCCTGACCATAAATAAAGTTGTATTCGTCACCACCGGGAGTTGCCGAGGAAGTCAGGTTTTCGAGTGTGTAGAAACCGTTACCGGCACCACCCCAGCCCCAGTTCATGTGGAAGTGCGTTGTGCCCTGATAGCCGTCGCAATTCCAGGCATGGCCTGCTCCGCTCGAAGGTGATCCCGAATATACCATCGGTTTTGTTGCGTCTAATTGGGTGCGCAGCAAGTTTTTCCAGTTGGTATCGGTGTAGTCCGATTTTTCAACGTACTGTATCGAAGTAGAGTACTTAAAGTAATTTTTCATTGCGCTGGCAATATTCGACGTCTGAGAACCACTGCCGTCGCATCCCCAATACATGGCTACTGCAACTCCGGCGTGATAACAAATTTTGGCTATTTCACTGTTTTCGCCACTTACACTGTTGGTCATCGAGTACCAGTTGTAAGTTTGCTGGGCAAAATTTACAGTGCGGTTACCATATCCACCGTTTACCCATGAGAGGTGTGTTTTGGAACCTTCACCGCTGGGAGGCCAGTTGTAGTATTTCATCACCTGTACCATTGCGGTGGCTACACAACCAACATATACGTGTCCGTTGGCACCCGGAGCAGTACAATCAGTATCAGTTGGACAATCTGCGTTAAATGGCCAATCCTGATTCCATTCTGCCAAAACAAAAGGCCCAACGGTGGTTTCTTTTTGATAGCCCATCGAAGGATTATACGATAGAAGGCTTTCCCATTCCGCATTAACGCCATCTTTTGCCGGTTCAGGGTTTTGAATCAGTCGATTCAATACCGATGAATAATAATTGATGAAAGTGGTCTGCCCCGGCGACATATTGTCGTAGTTAAACGGTCCTTCGAATGAGTAGGCGAGCACAGGCTGCACAATATCAAGCGACGAAATAATGATGAAGCCTTCGTTTTCGTTTACGTTAAACACATAAAACGGACAAATACCATATTCAGGTTTCATAATCGGGGTTAATCTAATATCATCCCATGCAAGTTGTTGATAATGCTGAACATGCTGGTAGTAATAGCTTTTCGCTACTTTTTCGGCGTCATTCTGTTTGACAATATTGCCAAACAGCGATACACTGAACATGGCAATCAGTAAGAAGAGAACAAATTTTTTCATTTTATGTCATTAAAGTTTGCTAACAAAGATAAATTATATTTCAACAAAAATGTATCAGCTTAAATTGATTTATACAAAAAACTATTGATGGTCAATATTATAGTGCAAGCCAATGCTTTTTTTTCGTGCCATAGCCATTTTAATAATGAGATACGAGATGTTAATCATATTGCGAAGTTCACATATTTCAGGTGTAAT
>JAGOEF010000349.1 GCA_017997855.1 Bacteroidales bacterium | reverse complement strand
CGCCTCATCCGCGACGGAATTGTGGTATATACCGGTGAACTCGAATCGCTCAAACGCTTTAAAGACGATGCAAAAGAAGTTGTATCGGGTCTTGAGTGCGGCCTGAACATCGAAAAATACAACGACATTAAAGTGGATGATGTGATTGAAGCTTTCGAAGAATACGAAATCAAGAAAAAGCTTTAGTACTGTTTTCCGGCAATAATCAATAAACCGGTGCAAATAGGTTCCATAAATCTGGGCAACAGGCCACTGCTGCTGGCGCCTATGGAGGATGTTACCGATCCTTCGTTCCGCTTTCTGTGCAAACACTTTGGTGCCGATATGGTTTTTACCGAATTTATTTCGTCGGACGGATTGCTCCACGAAGGCCGTAAAAGTGTTGAAAAACTGAACATCAGCGAAAGCGAACGACCCATAGGAATTCAGATTTACGGGCATATTCCCGAATCGATGGTGGAAGCCGCGCTGATTGCTGAGGCAGCCAATCCCGATACCATTGATATTAATTTCGGCTGTCCCGTTAAAAAAATTGCCAACCGCGGAGCCGGCAGTGGTATGATGCGCTACCCCGAACTTATGGCCGATATTACCGCCCGAGTTGTACAAGCCGTTAAAAAACCGGTTACCGTGAAAACACGCCTCGGCTGGGACGAAAACAGCAAAAACATTGTCGACATTGCTCTAAGGCTTCAGGATGCAGGAATTCAGGCTTTGACCATTCATGGTCGCACACGTTCGCAGATGTACAAGGGCGAAGCCGACTGGACGCTGATCGGTGAGGTGAAAAACCACCCGGCCATTCACATTCCCATTATCGGGAATGGCGACATCCACGACGGACCATCGGCCAAAGCGGCTTTCGAAACCTACGGTGTTGATGGAATAATGATTGGAAGGGCAAGTGTGGGACACCCGCGCATTTTTGCCGAAATAAAACACTATCTGGAACATGGCACAGAACTGCCACCACTAAGCCTCCTCGAGACGGTTGAACTGGCCACCTTGCATTTTACCAAATCGCTGGAATATAAAAAACTGCCACGTGCCATTTTCGAAATGCGCCGGCACTTTTGCACTTACTTCAAGGGAATTCCCGATTTTAAAGAAACCCGCATGAAGCTGGTAACCACAACCAACCCCGACGAAATTTTTGCACTGCTGCAATACATCGGACAACGCTTTGGCGAAGGAAGATGATTGCTTGTTAAGAATACAGGAGTCAGAATACAGAATACAGAAGGGGCGGCATTTTACATTTGTCACCCTGAGTAGCGAAACGAAGTGAAGCGCTAATCGAAGGGTGCATCCGAAGCCACTTTCTCGTAACCCCTGTCTATGCTTCGATTACCGTTCCGCTGAGCTCCACTACTCAGCATGACAGGGGCATTTGTCACCCTGAGTAGCGCAGCGTTAATCGAAGGGTGACTGCCGAAGACGCTCCTCCCTGCCCCTTCTGTATTCTGCCTCCTGTATTCTGACTTCCCAATAAAAAAAAGCATTTTCATCAATCAATTCGCTATATTTGTCAGAAGAATCAATATCATTAAACATGAGTCGGTCAATCGAGAATAAAATTTACTTGTGCAGGGGTGTAAAAGTAATGATCGACAGCGATTTGGCTGAAATATATGGTGTAGAAACCAGGGTTTTAAATCAGGCCGTGAAAAGAAACATCGACAGATTTCCCGAATCATTCATGTTTAGACTCAGTGAAGCGGAATATAAAGCGCTAAAATCACAAATTGTGAGCATAAACGACGAATCTTTAGCATCACAAACTGTGATCTTAAACGATAAAAACGACAAACGGGGTAAGCATACAAAATTTCTGCCTTATGTTTTCACAGAGCATGGTGCCGTGATGCTTGCAAGTGTATTGCGCAGCGAAACAGCCATCAAGGCCAGCGTAAAAGTTGTTACAGCGTTTATCGAAATGCGTCGTTTTATCGAAAACAACGCAGGGCTGTTTCAGCGGCTCGAATCGGTTGAAAGAAGAGTAAGCTCTACCGAGGACAAGCTCGACAAGGTGTATCGTGCACTCGAAAGTGGCGAAGCTCGTCCCACCCAGGGCATTTACTCCGACGGGCAAATTTTTGATGCATGGGTGTTTGTTTCGAATTTGGTGAAATCGGCAAACCATTCGCTGGTGCTTATCGACAATTATGTGGACGAGTCGGTGCTGAACCTTTTCCTGAAACGCAATGCCGGTGTTAGCGTTCGCATTTATACTGCCCACATCACCAAAGCCCTGCAAACCGACCTCGAAAAGCACAACAAGCAATATGCGCCAATCGAAATACTCAGCTATACCAAAGCCCACGACCGCTTTCTGATTATCGACAACAACACGGTGTATCACATGGGCGCCTCGCTGAAAGATTTGGGTAAAAAACTCTTTGCTTTCTCGAAAATGAACCTGAGTGCTCAGGAAATGTTACAAACAGTGCAGGCCGTATGATGAAGAAAGCTATTATTCTATTGAAAGAGGCAGCCTTCAGTATAATGCTGCTGTGCAGCCTTTTTCGAGGCAATGCACAAAGTTGGGATACTCTACCAAACATACCTGTTGGAAGAAATATTTATGACTTTGTGACTTACCATGATACCTTAGTAATGGTTGGAAATCTTTCATCAGGTTTTTCGAGTATGAGTACTGGGATAGCAGCGTATGGATGGGATGGTGAAACAATATCATTTTATATAGGTGAAACTTTTGGGGCAGTCTATTCTGTAGGCCTATACAACGG
>JAGOEF010000348.1 GCA_017997855.1 Bacteroidales bacterium | reverse complement strand
ATTAAGGAACAACTTATCGTTGAATTATATTCTAAATAAAAAATTTGCAAATGGCAATACTAGCTTTTCAGAAACCCGACAAAGTTATCATGCTGGAATCAGACGATTTTCGCGGAAAATTCGAATTTCGTCCTCTGGAACCCGGCTATGGCATTACTATTGGAAATGCCTTACGCAGAATACTGCTGTCATCGTTAGAGGGGTTTGCTATCAGCACCCTTAAAATTGATGGTGTTGATCATGAGTTTTCCAGCATTAAAGGTGTTATGGAAGACGTTACCGAGATTATCCTCCAGATGAAACAAATCAGGTTTAAACGCCAGATTGACGATTTTAACCACGAAAAAGCTACCATCATTATCAACGGTCAGGATGAATTCAAGGCCGGAGATATCGGTAAATTTCTCACCGGTTTCAAGATTCTCAATCCCGACTTGCTGATTTGCAGAATGGAACCTTCGGTAACTCTGAAAATTGAGATAACCATTGCCAAGGGACGTGGATATATTACCCCCGACGAAAACAAACCGCTCGAAGATGAGATTGGCGTTATTCCTATCGGATCGATTCACACCCCGGTGGTTAATGTTAAGTATCAAATTGAGAACATGAGGGTTGAGCAGAAAACCGACTACGAAAAACTTATTCTCGACATCGAAACCGACGGATCAATTCATCCGAAAGAAGCACTGAAGGAAGCAGCCACCATACTGATTTATCACTTCATGCTCTTCTCCGACGAAAAGATTACCATCGACGCTGACGAAAAACTCGAAAGCGAAGAATTCGACGAAGAAGTTCTTCACATGCGTCAACTGCTGAAAACCAAACTCGTTGACCTCGACCTGTCGGTTCGCGCACTCAACTGCCTGAAAGCAGCCGAAGTAGAAACTCTCGGCGACTTGGTTCAGTTCAACAAAAACGATTTACTGAAATTCAGAAACTTCGGCAAGAAATCGCTCACCGAGCTTGAAAACCTGCTTGATAATATCAACCTGAATTTCGGAATGGAGACATCAAAATACAAACTGGATAAGGATTAATTGGAATAGAGATGAGACACAGGAAAAATTTTAATCATTTAGGCCGACAGAGTGCGCATCGTAAAGCGATGTTGTCGAATATGGCAGTTTCTTTACTGTTGCACAAACGCATAAACACCACCGTAGCCAAAGCCAAAGCACTGCGTACCTATGTTGAACCCCTGATTACACAGGCTAAAGAAGACACAACACACAACCGCAGGGTGGTTTTCGGAGAATTACAGGATAAAAAAGCCGTTTCGGAATTGTTCCGCGAAATTATCGTGAAAATCGGTGAACGTCCGGGCGGATACACCCGTATCCTCCGTACCGGAATCCGTCTTGGCGATAATGCAGAAATGTGCATGATGGAACTGGTTGATTATAACGAAAGCATGCTCGGCACCAAAACGGCTGCGAAGAAAACAGCCCGTCGCTCGAGAAAAAAATCTACCAGCGAAAAAGCAGAAGCTCCCAAGGCTAAAGCCGCTGCTAAACCAGCCGCTAAACCAGCTACTAAACCAGCTGCTAAAGCAAAAAAAGCTAAGCCCAAGGCCGGTAAAAAAGATGATAAAGCTGCCGAATAAAACAAAAAGCAGAAAAATTAATATTATTATAAAAGAGGGCTTGTCCCTCTTTTTTTTTACCTTTATAGCCTAAAACTAATACACAATGGGACAAATAGCCAACATTCACGCACGTCAGATTCTTGACTCACGCGGTAATCCGACTGTAGAAGTCGAAGTATATACCTCAAACGGCATCGTTGGCCGCGCGGCTGTGCCCAGTGGAGCCTCGACGGGTGTCCACGAAGCTATTGAATTGCGCGACAACGACAAAAAAATGTTCGGAGGCAAAGGTGTTTTGCAAGCCGTTCACAACGTAAACGAAACCATCAACGAAGCCCTGAACGGATATGATGTAACCGATCAGCGACTGATTGACATGGTAATGCTTGCCACCGACGGCACCGAAAACAAATCGTCGCTGGGAGCCAATGCCATACTGGGTGTTTCGATGGCCTGCGCCAATGCAGCCGCACAGGAACACGGGCTGCCTCTCTACGCCTATCTGGGTGGTGTAAATGCCCACATGTTGCCGATACCCATGATGAATATCCTGAATGGCGGACAGCATGCCGACAACCTGATTGATATTCAGGAGTACATGATTATGCCGGTGGGCGCCGATACCTTTGCCGATGCACTGCGCATGGGTACCGAAGTGTTTCACCAACTGAAATCGGTGCTGAAAAAGAATAAATTCGTTACCAATGTGGGCGATGAAGGCGGATTCGCCCCGAATCTGAAATCGAACGAAGAAGCCATTGAGTATGTGGTGAAAGCTATCGAAATGGCAGGCTACAAACCCGGTGAAGATATATTTATAGCCCTCGACCCCGCTGCCTCGGAGTTTTTTGATAAGGAAAAAAACCTGTACATTTTTGAATCGGACGGCAGCAAGCGCACCCCAGCCGAAATGGTGGACTACTGGGTAAACTGGGCAAACAAATATCCCTTGATTTCGATAGAAGACGGATTGGCCGAAGACGACTGGGAAGGCTGGAAACTGATGACCGAAAAGCTGGGCAAACGTATGCAGCTTGTTGGCGACGACCTGTTTGTTACCAATGTAAACCGCCTGAGAACCGGAATTGATAACCAGATAGCCAATTCGATACTGATCAAGGTAAATCAGATTGGAACCCTTACTGAGACCATTAATGCCA
>JAGOEF010000347.1 GCA_017997855.1 Bacteroidales bacterium | reverse complement strand
GAATTATTGTTTCGGGAGCCCTGTCGAATATCACTCCAAAAACGCCATTATCGGTGCCTACGAAATAATGACTTTTGTGCCTGATAACCACATATGGGTTATCAGGACCAGCTTCTGTGTTCACGCATACCAGATGTATAGTGCCGCGAGGAAGCGATTTATAGGTGCATCGCAGAATAAACCCGGCCCGTTGGTAACTGAATGCGGGAATGTTGTGGGTTACATCAAAGAATTTCACATCGGGCACCAAATGCATTACAGATGCTTTCAGCAATGGCAAATAGTAATCGTGATTTTTCCAATCAGAAATTATACTTACCAATGCTTGCATATTTTACTATTTTTGCTGTACGTTGTAACCAGTGTTTAAAAAGGTAAATTTACATATTTAATATTATTTATAACAAGCATGGGGCGGGTTTTATGATTGAAAAAACTATGGTACTCGATGTGGCCGATTTGCCGCAACTCTATGGACTTAAAGATGAGAATTTATATACCCTGCAACGCTGGTTTGCCAAGCTCAAACTTGTTTTCAGGGGAGATTTGGTGAAAGTTTCGGGCGATGAAGAGGAAGTTAAGCGTTTCGAGGAAAAAATTCAACAGGTATTTTTGCATATGCATAAATATAACCGGTTGAGCACCGACGATTTAAGTGCAATTTTAAATGGAACTGCAAGTCAGTTAACCGAAGAACGTGAGAAAGGTATTTTGCTTTATAGTACTACAGGAAAGCCGGTTAAAGCCCGTACCAAAAACCAAAAGGCACTGGTTGATGCCGCCGAAAGCAACGATATGATGTTTGCCATCGGTCCGGCAGGAACAGGTAAAACCTACACAGCTATTGCACTGGCTGTGAAAGCCCTGAAGGAACATCAGGTGAAACGTATCATTCTGAGCCGACCTGCAGTGGAAGCCGGAGAAACACTCGGTTTTCTTCCCGGCGACTTGCGCGAAAAACTGGACCCCTATCTGCAACCACTTTACGATGCCCTGATGGACATGATTCCATCGCGTAAGCTGGAACAGATGATTGAGGATAAAGTTATTCAGATTGCTCCTCTGGGTTTTATGCGGGGTCGTACACTCAGCAATGCTTTTGTTATTCTTGATGAAGCGCAGAATGCTACCTACAGTCAGATGAAAATGTTCCTGACACGTATGGGTGAGTTTTCGAAATTTATTATTACCGGCGATGCTACCCAGATTGACCTGCCCGACAAACGACAGTCAGGCCTGCTGAAAGCTGCCGAAATACTGCGAGATATCGAGGGCATCAGCTTTATTTATTTTGATGCCGATGATGTGATTCGCCATAAACTGGTAACCTCAATTATTCGGGCTTACGAAAACGAAAATTAACTAAACCAAAACAATAATTATGAATCAGGCATTAACGAAGACCAATTTTTCTTTTCAAAGACAAACCCATGTTTACAAAGGAAAGGTAAGAGACGTGTACACCATTGGGAAAGACTTTCTGGTGATGGTTGTAACCGATAGAATTTCGGCATTCGACGTGGTTTTGCCCAGGGGAATACCCTATAAGGGCCAGGTTCTCAATCAGATAGCCGATAAATTTCTCCAGGCAACTGCTGATATTGTGCCTAACTGGCGCATTTCGACACCCGACCCGATGGTAATGGCCGGATATCGTTGTGACGCGTTCCCGGTTGAAATGATTATCAGGGGATATCTCACCGGCAGCAGCTGGCGCGATTATAAAAATGGTGCCCGCGAAATCTGCGGCGTTCCCATACCTGATGGAATGAAGGAACATCAGGCCTTCGAAAAGCCGATTATTACCCCCACCACCAAAGCCGATCAGGGTTTCCATGACGAGAATATCTCGAAAGAAAGAATTATTGAATCGGGAATGGTGTCAGCCGAAGATTATGCGATGCTCGAAGATTATACCTACCGCCTGTTCCAAAGGGGATCCGAAATTGCTGAAAAGCAGGGTCTTATCCTGGTTGATACCAAATATGAATTTGGTAAATGCGATGGTAAAATTTTTCTGATTGACGAGATTCATACCCCCGATTCATCACGATATTTCTATAAAGACAGTTATCAGGAGCGTTTCGACAAGGGTGAATCGCAGCGTCAATTATCAAAAGAATTTGTTCGTGAATGGCTCATTTCCAATAATTTTATGGGTAAGCCCGGCGAAACAGTTCCCGAAATGACCGATGAAAAAGTGATGGAAATCTCGCAACGCTATATCGAATTGTTTGAGAGAATTACCGGCGACAAATTTGTAGCTGAGCCCAGCGAAGATATCGAAAAGCGCATCGAAGGCAATATTAAAGCTTTTCTGCGCTGTTTGTAACCTATCGACGGTTTATTCTTCGTATATAAACACCATCAGTGGTTTCAATGTGAAGTATATAGGTTCCGGCCAGGGTTCCTTCGAATAAGCCGGCTATATTCACCCCACTTGAGTAATATTCACGACAGGCGATTTTTCTGCCGGTGATATCACATACGGTCACAGAATAATTTTCGCTGCCTGTTCCGGTAATAAACAACTCATCTCCGAAGGGATTGGGAAATACCTGCAAATTGTTGTTTCTCAGCACTCCCGGGTTTGATGCCGATGAAGTTGCATTCACTTCGATATCGTCGACATATAAGCAATTCCCGCCTTTATTCAGGGTTTCCAACCTGATTCTGACTGAGCCACAGGTAAAGTTTGCCGGTCGGTTAATCTGGAAACTGTCGGTGCGCCACTGATTCTGATTTGGAATAAAAG
>JAGOEF010000346.1 GCA_017997855.1 Bacteroidales bacterium | reverse complement strand
ACGAAGGTACTATTCGCCGGGGCAAAGCGGTGGGAGAACCTCCGTTTATGCTGGCTTTTTCGGTATGGCTGGCTATTAAGGATGCAGTTGCTGCATGCAGACATAATCACGCAGACCCTGATATTCAAATTCCGGCTACCCCCGAAGTTGTATTGAAAGCAATTAAAGAAATTAACATAAAATAACAACCTAAATCTATGAAATTCAGTTTTTTCATCTTGATGGCATTAGTAATGATTACATCTGCCACATTTTCGCAGCAAACTATAACACTTCAACTACCTGCGCCCGATACTTCCGGCGGCGTTCCGCTGATGCAGGCTTTTAAAAATCGACAGACAAACCGAGATTTTTCGGGAGAACCCATCAGTATGCAATCCCTGTCGGACTTGCTGTGGGCTGCCAATGGAATTAACCGTGTTGATGAAGGGAAGCGGACTGCGCCTTCAGCCATGAACGATCAGGAGATTGATGTGTATGTGGTTTTACCGGAGGGAAGTTTTTTATACGATGCGATTGATCATAGTTTGATACAGGTTGCCATCGATGATAACCGGAAAAAAATGTGCGTTCAGGGTTTTGCCGAAGATGCATCGGTGGTTTTGGTTTTTGTTGCTGACTATAAAAAAATGAGCAAACTGATGAGTCGTGAAGATAAGGATTTCTATTCGGCTACCGACGTGGGCTATATTAGTCAGAATGTGTATCTCTATTGTGCATCCCAAGGACTTTCAACTGTGGTGGTTGGAATAATTAATCGCGAATCGATTGCCAAAGTTTTAAATCTTGACCCTACTCAGAAAGTGCTCTTGTCGCAATGTGTCGGTTATCCTGAAAAATAACCAGCGAGGCTTTACCGCTATATTACTCGGCGTTTTCATCCGATTGTACTTCTTCGGGGATGTCCGGAAGTTTTTCGCGTGATAGAATATCCTTGGGTTGTGGATTCCAGGCTTTATTGTTGTGCGATACAGTAAGCTTTTCACGCAAAACCGGGTCGTAGAGCGACATACCATCAATGTTCGGGCAATAAAAGTTCAGGCTGACAGCCTCGTTATACCGGCTTGGGTTAATCATTTTATGGATAATACCTTCGGGAAGATCAAAAGTATCGATTGCCGGGACACTTCCCAGAGCCAATTCCCTGAGATAATTATCGTAAATCTGAAAATTTAAAATCCCCGATAAAACACGAATGATGCCATAAGAATTGCCATGGTCGTGAATAGAGCTCTCAGCAGCCGGATTCCATCGCAACAAAACCACTTCAAGTATATCGTTGCGGAATAAAACTTTGCGTGAATAGGGCATACCATCTGCGGGTGGTTCGGGCAGTTCAAAATCTTCGAGCGGTGTTTCCAGATCCCTTAGGATTGATCTCAACTGATTGATGTTGAAAGTATTACCCATTTCTTTGTAGCGCTCAGAAACGCGGTCGGTAATGGCCTGAAGATTTTTCATTCTTTAAGAATTTATGGGGCAAAGATATGTGACTGATTTTTACATCAAAGTAAATTTATACTTAGAAAATGTTTTCATAAGGTATAAAATGACCTGACTTCGACTTTGGTTTAATCAGTACGCAAAATCAGCCACATTATCTGTGTAGTGGCTATAGGCTTTCGTTTACGCTTTTTCATATATTTGCAGCCTATGGCAAGTTTACTTCAGGCAAGCTCTATTTCGAGGCGATACGGCGATAAGTTGCTGTTTGCAGACGTTGATTTTTTTGTTGATGAGGGCGACAAAATTGCAATTGTAGGCCTGAATGGCAGTGGAAAGTCGAGTTTATTGAAAATTATTTCGGGCGATGAAACACCGGATACGGGTCAAATCAGCCTTAGAAGAGATATAAAAATTGCCGTTTTGCATCAGGATTACAGTCCCGATCCGGATAAAACAATTCTACAGGCTATGTTGCACGATGGCAGCGAACTTCAGGAATGTATTGCTGCATACGAAAAAGCCCTGCTTGGCGATGACTCAGTCGTATTGCAGCAGGCGATAGAGAAAATGGATGCCATGCAAGCCTGGAATTACGAGTCGAGAATGAAACAGATTCTGAGCCGACTGAAAATTGAAGATGTTAACCGGAAGATATCGACTTTGTCGGGTGGACAGAAAAAAAGGGTGGCTCTGGCTTCGGTTTTGGTTGTTGAGTCTGACCTGCTCATTCTCGATGAGCCCACCAACCACCTCGATCTCGATATGATAGAGTGGCTCGAAGATTATCTCGACAACGAAGTGAAATCGTTGGTTATGATAACGCACGACCGGTATTTTCTCGACAGGGTTTGCACACGGATTGCCGAAATTGAGAAACCGACGGTTTTCTTTTACGAGGGTAATTACAGCCGCTATATTGAGCTTAAAAACCTGAGGGATGAGGCAATGCAGGCGGGTGCCGAAAAAGCCAGAAACCTGCTGCGCACCGAAATAGAATGGTTGCGGCGCATGCCAAAGGCCAGAACACATAAATCGAAATACCGGATTAAAACTGTCGGGGAACTTTCTGATAAGGCGCACGTCCAAAAATCTAATTCATCGATTAATATCAGAATGGAGGCATCCAGATTGGGTTCGAAAGTACTGAATCTGAAGAATATTTCGAAAAGCTACGGTGATAAAAAAGTGCTTAGTAGCTTTTCATATGTGTTTGCTCCTTACGAGAAAGTGGGAATTGTTGGAAATAACGGTACTGGAAAGACGACACTTTTGAATATTATTGATTCGAAAATTTTTCCCGATACAGGGAC